>JAICKM010000582.1 GCA_025927935.1 Chloroflexia bacterium
GACACGCCGCTGACGCCCTACGCGGCGCAACTCCACGCCCGCTGGGGCGATCCCGACCCCGCGGGCGGCAATGCCCTGCGCCGGGCCGAGGAACGCGCCGCGCTGACCTTGCTGGGGCTGGATCTCGCCCTGCTGGACTACCCCGACGCCGTGTACCGTCAGGGGCGCTATCTCAGCCGGGCCGACATCTTCGGCACGCTGCACCCCGGCGACAGCGGCCTGGCCGCGCAACTGGCCCAGTCCATTGATGCGCTGCTGCGGGAGCGGGGCATCGCCGGCGATGCGACGATCTACGCGCCACTGGGGCTGGGCCACCACGTCGATCATCAACTGGCCTTTCAGGCCGCCGGGCTGCTGGCCGGCAGCGGGCGGCCGGTCGTCTACTACGAAGACTACCCGTACGCCTCGCGCCCGGCGGCGCACGCCGACCGCTTCGCCGAATTGGGCTACACGTCCGCCGGGGCGGCGCTGGTTTCGGGTCACGGCATGGCGATGGCCGCCTATTGCAACATTGACCCGGTCATTGCCACCAAGATCGCGGCTATTGCCGCCTATCCCTCGCAGTTGACCAGCCTCTTCCCCAGCGCCGAAGCCATGCCCGCCGCCGTGCGCGACTACGCAGCTGCGGTGGCCGCCGAGTGGCGCCGTGATGCGCCGCCGGGGGCGGGCGAACTCCCGCGCTATGCCGAGCGTTATTGGCGGCTGGCGGCGCACGCCTGAGCCGGGCGTATCATGCGCGTCCGCCTGCTCGCGTTATAGGATGGCGGTAGAGAGGAGGCCGCTTATGAAAGCAGTCGCAGTATTCCCGAAGAAGCCGAACACGATGCACCTGGCCGAACTGCCCGAACCCCGGCTGGAGGATGTGCCCGATGGGCGCGGTGTGCTGGTCAAGGTCTTGCGTGTGGGAGTCGACGGCACCGACAAGGAGATCAACGCCGGCGAGTACGGCGCGGCGCCGCCCGGCTATGATTTTCTCGTGACCGGGCACGAAAGCTTTGGCCGGGTGCTGGCCGTCGGGCCGCACGTGACGGGGTTGCAGGTGGGCGATTATGTCGTGGCGACGGTGCGCCGGCCCGGCCACAGCATCTACGATCAGATCGGCACCTACGACATGACCACCGACGATGTCTATTATGAGCACGGCATCAATCTGCTGCACGGCTTCCTGACCGAGCAGTATGTGGATGACCCGGAGTACATCGTCAAGGTGCCCGCCGGGCTGAAGGATGTCGGCGTGCTGCTGGAGCCGTGCAGCGTGATCGAGAAGGGCATCGCCCAGGCGTATGAGATCCAGCGCCGGCTGCGTGTCTGGCGGCCCCGCCGTGCTGCCGTGCTGGGCGCGGGCAGCGTCGGCTTGCTGGCGACGATGGGCTTGCGGCTGCGCGGCCTCGAAGTCGTCACCCTGGCCCGCACACCCCCGCCGACCATCCATAGCAAGCTGGTGGAGGATATTGGCGCCCAGTATATCAGCACCAAGCAGACTTCGCTGGCCGATGCGGCCAAGGAGCATGGCCCCTTCGACATCATCTTCGAGGCTACCGGCTATGCTCCGCTGGCTTTCGAGGCGATGGAAGTCCTGGGCAAGGATGGCGTGCTCATCCTCAGCAGCGTAACCGGCGGCGATACCAAGATCGAGGTGCCCGCGGACCGCATCAACCTGGGGTTTGTGCTGGGCAACAAGGTCATGGTCGGCACGGTGAACGCCAACCGTGAGTATTTTGAGATGGGCGTGCGCGACTTCGCCATGGCCGAGGCTAGCTATCCGGGCTGGCTGGATCGCCTGCTGACCAACAAAGTGGATGGGTTGGACAACTACGCGGAGATGCTCCGCCTGTTGACCGAGGACAACGAGGCGATCAAAGTCTACGTCGCGGTCGCGGCTGATACCTGAGTCCTGCCCGCGCGGGTGTATAATAGCAACCACTATGCTGTATCTATCCCAACTGCTGGGCCGCCCGCTGCGTGACCGCCACGGCAATCAGGTCGCGCGCATCCAGGATCTCGTGGTCCGGCTCCCTTCGCCCGCCGCCGAGATCACGGGCGCCACGCGCTACCAGCAGTACCCCCGGCTGCACGGCGTGGTGGCGAAGGGCGGTAAGCACGCCACCGGCTTTTTCGTGCCGGTGGCGTCGCTGGGCGACCTGAGCCACGACGGGGGCCGCCTGATGACTCCGGATGTCTTCCTGGAGACGTTCGCCCGCCGCCCCGGCGAACTGCTGCTCGCCGCGGACCTCATGGATCACCCGGTGATCGACTGCCGCCGGGCCGCCGTGCGCCGGGTGAACGATGTGCTCGTCGGCCTGCCCGCCGAGGAGGGGCAGCCGGCGTTAGCCATGCCTGCGCCAGCCGGCACCAGTCCGGCCTACCGGGCGACGGACGTGGTGTTGCTGGGGGTGGACGCCGGGTGGACCGGGCTGTTGCGCAGGCTCAATTTGCTTTCGAGCACCACCGGCGTGCTGCGCACGCTAGGCAAACGGCTCGCGCCGAGCGTGCTGCCCTGGCCCGATCTTGCGCTCACGGGACCGGGGCACGGCGGGCGTGGCAATGCCTTGCGCGGCCTGCATCCGGCGGAGATCGCCCGCCTGACCGATGCCCTCAGCTACCACGAGGCGGCGGGCGTCATCGCCGGGCTGGACGACGAAACTGCCGCCGATGTGCTGGAGGAGGTGGACCCGGAGCGCGCGACCGACATCATGGAACAACTGCCCGACGAGCGCGCCGCCGATATTATCGAGGAAATGGGGCCGGACGAGGCAAGCGATCTGCTCGGCGATCTGCCCGAAGACCGGGCGGCGGACCTGTTGCGCGAGATGGAGCCGGCAGCGGCCGACGATGTGCGCGAACTCCTGCGCTATCCCGACGACAGCGCCGGGGGGATGATGACAACCTCCTTCGTCACCTGCCCGCGCGACTACAGCGTGGCGCAAACCATTGCCTTGCTGCGTAGCGAACTCGAAAAGCCCGACCTGATCTACTACATCTACATCACGGACGGCCCGGAGAACGGCCATCTCGCGGGCGTGGTGACGCTCCGCAAGCTGCTGATCGCGGCCCCCGATGAACACATGGAGGCGATTATGCGCACCGATTTCGAGCACGCCGGGCCGTATGATAACCCGCGCGACGTGGCCCGCACCATGGCCGAGTATAACCTGCTGGCGCTCCCTGTGCTGGACGACACCGGGCGCCTACTCGGCATCATCACCGTGGACGACGCGATCGAAGTCTTGTTGCCCAGCGGCTGGCAGCGCAAGCTCAATCGCATCTTCAATTCCTAGCGGCGCCCAGGCAGAGTATGGCCCACGGAGTTACGCAACCGGTACAGGACGCACCCCCCGGCGAATCCACGCGCCCCGCGCCGCGGCGGGGCTGGCGCGCGCGCTTGCGGGCTAGTCCCGCCTGGCTCTACATTGCCGCGCTGGGGCCGGGGTTGGTTGCCGCCGCCGCCGGCAACGACGCGGGCGGCATCGCCACCTACGCGACGGCGGGCGCCCGCTACGGCTACAGCTTGCTCTGGGCCATGGTGCTGATCGTCCTGTCGCTCAGCCTGGTGCAGGAGATGTGCGCGCGCATGGGCGCCGTCACCGGCAAGGGGCTATCCGACCTGATCCGCGAGCGGTTCGGGTTGCGCTGGGCCACGTTCGCCACGCTGGCCCTGCTGATCGCCAACACCGGCACCACGATCACCGAGTTTGTGGGCATCGGCGCGGCGGCGGAGATCTTCGGCATCCCGCGCTGGATCGCCGTGCCGCTGATGGCGCTGCTGATCTGGCGGCTGGTCACGTTGGGCAGTTACGGGCGCCTGGAGAAGATCTTCCTGGTCATGACCGCCGTCTTCTTTAGCTATGTCCTGGCCGTGTTTCTCGCCCATCCCGATTGGAATACGGTCCTGAAATCGACGGTCACACCCGCGTTCCAACTGGATCCTAGTTTTCTCAACTTCTTCGTGGCCTTGATCGGTACGACGATCACACCCTATATCCAGCTTTATACCCAGTCGAGCGTCGTGGAGAAAGGGGTCACGCCCAGCGACTATCGCTATGAGCGGTTTGAAGTGATCGCCGGCGTGCTGTTTGCCAGCGTCGTCTCCTCGGCGATCATTATCTCGACGGCGGCGGCAATTTTTGTGCCCCACGGCAGCCAGTCGCTCGACAGCGCCGCCGATGCGGCCCGCGCCTTGCAGCCGGTGGCAGGGGCCTACGCCGAGTACCTGTTCGCTATCGGCCTGTTCGGCGCGTCGATGCTCGCCGCCGCCGTCTTGCCGCTCTCGACCGCCTACGCCGTGACGGAGTCGATTGGCTTTGAGCGGGGCGTGTCCTTCACCTTCCGCGATGCGCCGGTGTTCGTCGGTCTGTTTACCGTGCTCGTCATCCTGGGCGCCATTGTCGCCATGATCCCCGGCATCCCGGTGGTCACGCTGCTGCTGGTCGTGCAGGTGATCGACGGCGTGTTGCTGCCCATCGAGTTGTTCTTCATCATGCGCCTGATCAACGACAAACAGATTATGGGCCGCTACGCCAACGGCCGCTTGTATAATGTCGTGGCCTGGACGGCGGTGCTGGCGATCACGCTGGCCGTGATGCTGATGCTGGGTACGCTGCCCTTCGCGGGTTAGCGGCGGTTGCTTGCCGCCGGCAAGGA
>JAICKM010000375.1 GCA_025927935.1 Chloroflexia bacterium
ATGGTCAAGCCGAAGTCCCTCAGCGACAGCATGGTCCTGTTGCGCACCGAACCCAAAGTCTGGCTGTTTAGCCTGTTCTATTTCTTGACCTTCGGCGGCTTCGTGGCCTTCGCCAACTACCTGCCCAAGTTACTGGTCGACTGGTTCCAACTCGACAAGGGCGACGCCGGCCTGCGCGCCGCGGGGTTCACCGTCCTGGCGACCCTGGCCCGGCCCGTGGGCGGCTGGCTTGCCGATAAGATCGGGGGCAACACAGTGTTGCGCGGCGTCTTCGCCGCCGGGCCGCTCGGCGCGCTGGCCCTTGCCTGGCTGGCCGGCAGCCCCGATATAGTGCTGGCGACTATTCTGTTCCTGATCACGGCCGCCGGTCTTGGCCTGGGCAACGGCGCGGTCTTCAAGCTGGTGGCCCAGTATTACCCGAAAAACACCGGCCTGGTTACGGGCATCGTCGGCTGCGCGGGCGGCCTGGGCGGGTTCTTCCCGCCGCTGGTGCTGGGGTACGTCAAGGACGCCACCAACAGCTACGCGCTCGGCTTCGTCTTTCTGGCGATAGTCGCGGCCATCTGCCTGGGGGTGCTGATCATGATGCACCGGCAGCAAGCGGCGACCGCGACGAACCCGGTTTGAGCGTCGCGATCCGCTCCGTAAGGAAAAGGGCGCCGTCCATGTGGGCGGCGCCCTTTTTTATCATTTGTTGCCGCCGGGCCGGCGCCGGCCCTAATGCGCGACGCCGTTGAGCGCCGGGCGGGGCGTGCCGGTACGGGTTCGGCGGCGCTCCAGGTTCGTGGCAGGGGTGCGGGTGAAGGCGGCCACCACCGGCGGTGTGTAGCCCACCGGCTCGCGGACTCCCACCGGCCTCGCGCTGCGATAGGCTTCTTCGTAGGCGCCGGCGGCCTCAGTCGGGCAGCCCTTGCGCAGGGTGAACCCGGCATACGCAAACAACACCCGGCTGAGTAACTCGTGTTCGGGCGTGCCGGTGAGCAACGTGATCGCCTGAGTGTAGGCGTAGCGGGCCTGGTCGCTGTCTCCGCTCTTTTCGGCCAGGGCTGCCGTGCGGTTGAGCACTTCGGCCATCAGGGTCGGATCTTTCGTGCCGCGCGCGAGTTCTAACGCCTGCTGCATTTCCCCGTCGCCCGCCTGCGGATCGCCCCGCTCCAGCGCGACCTCGGCCAGCGCTTGGTGCGTGGCGATCTGCACCTCGACATCCTCGCCTGTCTCGTCCAGCGCCCGCCGTAACTGCCGCTCGGCCTCGTCGGCGTTGCCCAGCTTCAATAAAATCGCCGCGTAGTTGACCCGCAGCCGTGCCAGGCGGCTGCCGGTCGCGCTCTGCTCGCATACCTCGATAGCCCGCAGGGCATGTGCACGCGCCGGCTCGGCCTGCCCCGCGTTGAAATACGAAAGCGCGAGACCCCACTGGATGGCCGCCACCTGATCGGCTTCGGCCTCGGGCGGCAGTCGGCGGGCCGCTTCGCGGTAGGCTTCCCGCGCCTGGGCATAATCCCCCAGCAGCCAATAGTCGCTGCCCAGGTTGCTGTAGACCACCGCGCTAAAGGCGGGATCCTCGATGGTTTGCTCCTGGACGGCACGCAGGGCGGCGTGGTGGTATTCCAGGGCCATGGCCGGGCGATTCTGCTGATAATGGGCCCAGCCCATCAGGTTGGCAATGCGGGCGGCCAGGTCGCCGTTGTGCAACTGGGCGGCCAGCGCCGCCGCCCGGTCCAGGTCCGGCAAGGCTCGCCCCGCGTCCTCCCGTTGCAAATGTGCCAGCGCGCGCAGGTAATAAAAGCGCAATCGCTCCGGTAACTTCAGTTCATCCGGCTCCAGCGCCCGGAGTAAGCGTAGTCCTGTCTTGGTCCGTTTTCCTTCAACTTGCCGTTGTGCTTTCCTTAACGTCCCCGTGACATCGACATACTCGTCCTTGTAGCTTTGCCGCGGTCCCAGGTCTCTCATTGTCCCAATTCCCCTCGTCCTATGCTGTAATTGTGGTGTATTTGTTGTATTTTATGAAAGCGCCATACACTGCTTTCACCTGTATTTACTTACAGTTTAAACGCCAGTATATCAGATGACCGATCAACCGTCAAGAGTACTTTTTGGCTAGCATCACGGTACTTTTGTCCCTGTATTGCAGTACTTAAGATCAGTATTCCAGCGCGCCAGCCCGATTACACCGCCGGCATATTTCACGAATCGCGATCCACCAGCACTTGCCTGTTTGCGGCTAATCTCTCGGACAATCTGCGAATACATCGTCGCTTCGGGGGTGCGCCCGCGGCTTGCCAACAAGCCCAGGGCCAGGGCTTGCGCGGTAATGTCCCGGTAGTGCATGGGCCGCCCGCCCGCGTGGTGTGCCAGCACCTGCTCAGCGGCATCGGTGAACGACTGCGTCTGCCGGGGCGCGGGCGCTACCGTCGTCCCCGGCGGCGGCGCGGCGTTGGAAACCGGCGCGGCAGCGCGCGGGATCGTGTCCAGGAAGGCCGGGCCAGGAGAGGCTCGCAGGGTATCCGGGCGAAAAAATGCGTAGAACCACAGGAAAGCCGCGGATCGCCCGCCCTGAATCGGCAGCGCCAGGATGGACTCGATATTGACCTCAAAATAGCGATTGCCGGGGGCATCGCCCGCGTAGAGGCGCCAGCGCGCGCCGTCGGTCAGGATGCCCCAGGCCAGCCCGCCCTCGGTAAGCACGGCGCGCAACCCGTCCGCCGGGGCGGGTGCTCCGCTGTCCAGGGGCGTATCGAGTTGCGCGACCTTAATCACGGCATAGGCTTCGCGGTAGCGCCCGGCCCTGTCGTCCCGCGCGCGGCCGGCGGCGCGCGCCGCGGCGGCGCTGTCGCGGTAGAGGGTGAAATCGGGCCGCACAAGGGCGGGATCGGGCCGCCCCAGTAGCCGTTGCCCCGCGGCCACCACCCCGAAGATCTTATACACCCCGCGCACCAGGTCGTGCACCGGGTCGACGTTGTAGCTCATCGCCGGGCGCAGCAACAGCCACAACTTGGTAATCGCTTCCAGCGCGCTGCCCGCCTGCTGCAACGTATAGCGTTCCGGCGCGATTCCCGGCCCCAGCGGCAGCGCAGGCGCCAGCGTCGCCAGATAGGCGGCGTCGAACAACCTATGATTTGCGATAAAAGGGGGCAGGCGGGGATCCGGCATGGCGAGAGTCTCCTATCGTGTGGGCATTGGCTGAACAGGATTCCAGTATGGGCAGTTCGCCCGAAAGTGGTTGGCAGCAGAACCTCGGATAGAGGGCTGCGCTCGCGCCTGAGCCAATGGCCAGGCGACCCAGAATAAGGCGATGGGTGCGGGTAAGCCTTACTCACTATATGCCGGACCATCTTTGAAAGATACGGCTACCGGATGAGATCGCTTCAGCCCGGCTCCAGGGCAAGGCGGGCTACCTGCGCGGTCAACGCCGCGCAATGCCGCTCAAACTCGGCCACCGTGGGCGCGGCGAGGTTGAGCGTGGCGACGTGGAGCTGCTTCGGCGTGCCGCGCAGCCGCAACTCCGTCTGCTCGGCGGCCTCGAACTGCGGATAGACCAGCACCCCCCGCCGCAACTGGTAGCGGTCCAGGTAGGCGCTGACCTGGTAGAGGTCGCGGCTCAGGTCGTGCTCAGCCCCTGCCGGGAGGCGGCGGTACTTGGCGTCGAGCACCAGCACGGGCGCCGGGCTGCCCGTGGGGTAGACCAGCACGTCGGGCCGGATGCCCACACGCCGCGCCTCGTCCAGATAGTCGTGGCGCTGGGCCACCACGCGCAGGCCCGACGGCGCCAGCCCCGCCCGCAGCCGCGCCGTCACGAAACTCTCGAAGAGGCGCGGCATATCGACCAGAAACGAAGCGAAGGGGTGCGGCCCGGCCTGCTCGGCCAGCGTGAGGTGGTGCAAGGCCAGCCGGCAGAGGCCCAGCACCGGCGCGTAGGACGCGTTGAGCCGATGGATGCGGATGCGCGGCAGCAGGGCCAGGGCCTCCGCCCGGCTCAGGGGACTTACCTCGGCGAAGCGGGCCAGCAGCGCCCGCGCCCTGCGGGCCAGGGCCATCTCGCCCGCCGGTTGCAGCAGCGCGGGCAGCGCGCGCAGCGTCGCCGCGATCACCTGGTTCTCCGGTGTATCGGGCGTGAAAGCCGCATACGCGCAGACATGGCGATCCTTCAACTCACCGTGCCGCCGCAACTGCGCCGCCAGCACGATCCGCCCGCGCACGAAGGGCAAGTCTTCTTCGCGCAGGACATATCCCTGAAGCAACCCCACGCTGAGCAGGTGTTCGACTCGCTGCACAAGCATCGCCAGCACAAAGCTAAAGATCTCCGGGTTGGGGGCCAGGGCGGCGGGCGGCTGCTCGAAGCGCGCCAGGCGCGGCTCGGCGCTGAGCATGTAGAACAGGTTGGTCACGCCGACTTTGGGCCGGATCACCAGCATCTCGCCACCCGGCAGGCTGATCCGCCCGACATGCTGCCGCGCGGCGATGCGGTACACGCCCGGCTGCCCGGTGGCCGTGATCTCGATCTGGTTCGCGTAGCGGCTTTGCAGCATGGTGCGCGCGGCGGGCGCCAGGGGGGCTTCGACCGTCTCGAACTCTTGCAGCACGATCATGTCCGCCGCGCTGCTCTCGCGATCAGCCATTCTCGCTATCCAGCGCGGCGGCGGCCTCGGCGAACAGCGCCGCGTACTCCTCCACCTCGCCCGCCGGGGGGATGAAGTACTCGGCGATCAGCGGGCGGATGGCCGTGCGCCACAGGCGGTCGAGCGTCGTCGCGGTCAGCGGGTCCAGCATGAAGTAGCTATGGCCCAGGCGGTGGTCCGGGTCGAGCGCGTCGCTCAGGTGGATGTTGACCTCGGCGAACAGGCGCAGCACAATCTCGCGGCTGCGCGGATCGGCGCTGTGCGCACGCAGCCAGCCGTCGAGCACGGCGGCGTTCGGCTCGACCTCGACAAAGCGGAAGCGCCGGCGCAGCGCGTAATCCACCAGGGCCAGGCTCCTGTCCGCGCTGTTCATCGTGCCGATGATGAGCAGGTTTTCGGGCACATAGAAGCTCTGCGGCCCCTGGCCCACCCCCGCCGAGACGGCCAGTTCCACGGTGCCCTGCGGCCCCCGGTATTCAAGAGCATAGAGCAACTCGCCGAAGACGCGCGCCAGCGGCGCCCGGTTGATCTCGTCGATGATGAGCACGTAGTGGTGTTCAGGATCGCGCCGGGCGGCCAGGCAGAGCCGCACGAACAGCCCCGGCAACACGGCATAGGTCACATGCCCCCAGGCATCGACGCTCGGCTTCAAGCCCTCGATGAAATCCTCATACGTGGTCGCGGGGTGGAACTGCACCACCTGGACCCGCGTCGCGTCCGCAGCGGCCAGCACGGCCAGCCCTCGCGCCAGCCAGGTCTTGCCCGTGCCCGGCGGCCCGCTGAGCACGATCTGGCCGGTGTCTTCCAGCAACTCGCGCGCCTCTTCCAGCATGGACGCGGGTAGCCCGGTCAGCTCCTGGAGCGCCGCCAGGCTGCTGATCGCCGGTAGCGTGGGCGCGGGCGGCAGGGCGGGCGCCGGCGGCGCGTTGTACGCCGGCCCCGTTTCGCGCACCAGGCTTGGCCCGGCGCGCAGCGGTGTGACCTCCGCCAGCGGGCCGCTTTCCGGTTCGCCCAGCAGCGCCGCGCCCGAATCGATGGCCGCGAAGGGGCCGGCCAGTTCGGGGTTGCGTTCGACGATATGCGCTTGCAACGTGCGATACTCCGCCGGGCTGAGGTAGAAGAGCGTGCCACTGCTGCGCTGCTTCACCGGCTCGGCCTCGGCCAGTTCGGGCACGGCCTGGATCTCGTGCCAGGGCAGGGGATTGGGCACCTCGAAAGCGAACTGGACCTCGATGTGCAGCGTCTCGCGCGCCGGGCGGGCCGGCGTCTCCGCCGCGCCTGCCTCTAAAGAGGTATCGTCCGCTTCCTCCGTCTCCTCCGTCTCCGCTGCGGCGCGCGGGGCCTCTTTAGAGGCAGGCGCCACGCCATCCACCCGGCTGCCGCCCACGTGAGTCACGATGCCCACGGCCCGGATCGCCCGGTCGGGCCGCGCCACATAGAGCAGCACCGGGTCGCCCGTCTGGGCCGACTCGAAGTTGGCGCGCGGGCGGCCGCTGAACGTCGCCAGCCCGGCCCCGGCGAGCGATTGCCACTCCGGACGCCGTCGCCGCGTCGCGAGCCACCACGCGGTGCGTGTCACGGCGCGGTTAGCGGGCGCGGCCTCGGCAGACGCATCCTGGGCCGGGAGATCGGGGGCATCCATTGGGTTCATGTTGACATAATAGCATATTCCACGCCTATAAGCAAGAGGCAAGTCCAGGACTCGCGAGCCTGGCTTTGCACTTGTGCCCGGTCCAATAGCCTCCGCGAAGGCGCCTCGAACATCCTAACCCCAGTCCGTGCAGGCAGCCAAATATAGGTAGCCCGGCCCACCGAGGGCCGGGCTACCTGTCCGTTTGACAGAGTATAGTGTTAGCGCTATAGTCTGAGTATGGCGATTGTACCATAATAGCGAAGGTGGTCGGCATCAGTGACGGAGCGAGAGCAGGATGCGCTAAACGATATTCTGGAAGCCGTCGGGCTGATTGACGGCTGGGCGCAAGCCGGGCGCGCCGCATTCCAGCAGTCGGCGATGATGCAAAGTGCCGTCGTATACCGGTTGTTAGTGATCGGGGAAGCCGTGGGACGATTGTCTGACGAACTGACAGCCCAGCAATCTCAGATCCCCTGGCGGCGCATCCGGCGGTTTCGCAATATTGCGACCCATGATTATGCCCATGTAGATCTGAATATTGTCTGGCAGATCGTGAGCCACGACCTGGCACCACTCCAGCAGGCCGCGCGCTACCTGCTCAGGAGTTAGTCAAACAGGGCCGGCTAGGAAACGAGCGTG
>JAICKM010000125.1 GCA_025927935.1 Chloroflexia bacterium
ATGATCTGCCGATAGACCGTCATCTCCGGTCCCAGGAACTCGTTGGGGTAGAGGAACAGGATTTTGATCTTGCCGCCATCCGCCTTACTCATCGTGCTTGACCCCATCCTTGTTTGAGTTTCGCCCACGCCCGGCTGATCGTCTTCGCAACGGTTGGCAGTATCACCGTCACCGGTTGCACCCGTGTCGCCCCACGGGAAGCGGCGCCCGCGCGATCGGCGACAGCGGGCGCCGCCGTTAACAATTAGAGTTGTTTTACCACACGCGCCGGTACGCCGACAACCATGGTATTCGGCGGCACATCGCGTGTTACCAGGCTGCACCCCGCAACGACCGCGCCATCCCCAATGGTGACCCCTTTCATAACCATACAGCGGTTGCCCAGCCAGACCCGGTCGCCGATCGTCACCGGCTGCGGGTCCAGCGCCCACCCGCGGTCGCCGAGGTTATGGAAGGTCGAGTCCATAATATTCACATAGGTGCCGACGAGACAATCGCGCCCGATGCGGATCGCCCCGGCGGCGGCAATTGAAGTCCCATAGTTGATCGTCGTGCCCGCGCCGATCTCGATCAGGCCACCGGCCCAGGTCGCCAGTTCGCAATCGGCCGTCTCGGCCCGGAAGCGCACGCTATCATGCAGGACCATGTGCCCTTCATTATGGACGCGCACCCGCCCGCGCACGCGCACCCACTTCCCACGCCGGATGCCCCGCAGTTGCACGCGCGCCCGGATCAATTGCAGCCCAATGACCAGGAACCAGCGCGGCCCATGGCTGCGCAGCGCCGCGCGCAGCGAGCGTGGTGGCGCAGGATCGTGCAGATCGGCGGGAATGGGCATCCGGTCCGCGGTACCCGGCGGCAGGCCCACCGGCAGCCCGCCGCCGTCCGCCATCCGGCCCGCGAGATCTCCGCCTGCTAACGATCTAGAGTCGATCATATCGTTCTTATTCCTGTACTACAGCGGTTTCAAGTCCCGGCGAATAAGCTGTCGGCAACGCCGGCGGGGGGCGGGGGCAGGTGGTTGGCCCGCGCATCGGCCGGGGCATCATCGATCCGCCGGAGCACGCGGGCAGGTATGCCGGCGGCGATACTCATGGGCGGGATCGAGTGGGTGACGACACTCCCCGCGGCGACCACCGAGCCGTAGCCGATGCGCACGCCTTTAAGAATCGTGACCCGGTTGCCGATCCAGACATGCGGTTCGAGGATCACGGGCATGCCCGGCGGGTGCTCGTCCCGGCGATACAGTTCCACATAGTGGAAGTCGCTGTCCATGATAATGCAGTGGGTGCCGATGCGGCACTCATCGCCGATGATAATCTGCGTGGCCGCGCAGATTTCGGCCCCGTAATTGATGAAGGCGCCGTTGCCGATATGCAACTCCCCGCCGGCCAGCACCGCCAGCTCCGTCGTCGCCACTTGCGCGTGGAACAGCACCTGATTGCCAATCGTGAGCCGCCCGCGGTTGACCACGCGGAGCCGGCCCGTCAGCTTCACATACTTGCCGACGGCGTCGGCGTGGCGCAGGCTCCAGCGCGCCCACAGCAGCCGCCGAGCCAGACTTAGCGCCACGCCCGGTGAGTGCCGGCGCAGCAGCATGACCTTCCGCGACCAGCTCGTATCCGGGCGTAACAGGCGCCGCGGGCTGTCAGTGTGCATGAGTCCCTAATCTCCCGTCAAGAGGTGATACTCCACGATAGCGCGTTGCGCCCAGAAAACAGTGTACGCGACCGCGCTTGCCGGTGACTGAACACCGGGCCGTGGTCTATTACAAATCTGTCATCAATTGCGCCCCGCGAATCCCCCATCGGCTAAGCGCAGGACGGGCGGCCCGCGCAAAAGCCCGGCAAATCCGCATCCGGTTTCCTTGCAATTTTGCAAGAATTGGCCCGGATGGGTCTGTTATGGGATTGTCAGCCAAAAATGACAGATTCCTACCTGCTCAGGCACCACATCTTATCAAATGTTGAGATACGGCCCTGCCTGGTTCAGAGGCTGATAACTCTCGGCAGATAAGATAGTACCATCAAGAGCTACACAGGACCGGCAAAACACAACGAAGTGCGGTCCACCACCAGGGCGTTATGAGAAGAGGGAGTTAGCGATGAACAGCCAGGTTCGTATTCTCGGTGCCAATATCGACCAGGTCCGCATGGATGAAGCCATGAAAACGATCCATGAGTTCGTCGTCTCCCAGCAGCCGCACCAGGTGGTTACAGTCAACCTCGACTTCCTGCGCATCGCGCAGGAAAACCCGGAGTTCCAGGGCGTCATCAACCGCAGCGATCTGGCGGTCGCCGACGGGATGCCGCTGGTCTGGGCGTCGCAGTGGCTGGGCACCGCCCTCCCGGAGCGCGTGACCGGCGTGGAACTGGTCGATGAGTGCTGCGCGCTGGCGGCCCGCGAAGGCTACAGCGTCTTCCTGCTGGGCGGCGCCGAGGGCGTGCCGGAGGCCGCGGCGGCCAAGATGGTCGAGCGCCACCCCGGCCTGCGCATCGCCGGCACCTACTCGCCACCGATGGGGCCGTTCAGCCCGGAAGAGGACGCCAAGATTGTGGACATGATCCGCGCCGCCAAGCCGCAGATGTTGTTCGTGGCCTTCGGCGCGCCCAAGCAGGACATCTGGATCGCCCAGCACCGCAACACCCTCGGCGTCCCGGTCGCCATCGGCGTCGGCGGCGTGTTCAACTTCCTGACCGGTCGGGTGCGCCGCGCCCCCGAGTGGATGCAGCGCTCCGGGCTGGAATGGCTCTATCGCGTGAGCCAGGAACCCAGCCGGCTGTGGCGCCGCTATTTCATCCAGGACATGCCGATCATGATGCTGATGGCGGCAGAGGCCATGCAGGTCCGCACACTCGGCCCGGCGCAGCCGGCCCAGCACGGCTTGAGCCTGCCGGTCGCCGTCGAAGTCGCGCCGGCCCGCGTGCTGCCGCGCAATCTGCCCAACTAGACACGCCATACTCGCGCCGGCCCGTCCGGTGCGCCTGCCCCCAGCCGGCAAGGCGCCCGCGGGTGCGGGGTCCCGTTCGGCAACGAGCGCGACCTACGCGCGGTTCCGCCCAACAGCCAACTCTTGGGCGTAGCCGCCCGCAGGTCGCGCTCGTTAACGTGATGCGGTCCCGCTGCACAGGCCGGGCCGTTGCCCCCATCCGGGGCACCCTCTATGCCGGCGGATCCGGTGGGACGCGATCTCGCTGATCCGCTTCGCGGGGCCGGAGAGTCCGGCCCTCGTTCTTTCTACATAGGTCGTAGGTAGGCTGTATGTCACACGCCGGCACCATTCTGTTGGCGGAACTCGATAGGGTCTCCACCCAGTTGCTGCTGTTCCTCTTGCAGCGCGCCGGCTTTGACGTGGTTACGGCCGCCGGGGGCGAGGATCTGGTCCGCCTGGCCCATGGCCGGCGCGTCGATCTGATCGTCTCCGAGGTGCTCTTGCCTGATGCCGACGGTATGGACATCTGCCGGCAACTGCGCGAGGACTGGAATACCCGCTTCATTCCCGTCGTGCTGCTGACCGCGTTCTCCGATCCGGAGTACCGCGTGCGCGGCTTGCTGGCCGGGGCCGACGATTATATCACCAAGCCTTTCGACCCCAACGAACTGATCCTGCGCCTGCGCCGGCTAATCGAAACCTATCACGTCTGCTTCCAATGCCACCCGCTGACCCGCCTGCCCAGCGCGCCGCTGATCCAGGCGTATCTCACCACGGCCTGTTTGCACCCCCAGGCCGGTCCCTGGGCCTTCCTGCATGTGGACATCCACCATTTCCGCGCGTTCAACCAACTGTACGGCTATGAGGCCGGCGACGCCGTGCTGCGCATGACCGGCGACCTGTTGCGTGAAGTGGTCTTTGCCGCGCCCGGCCCCTTGCGCTTCGCCGGTCATCGCGGCGCAGGCAACTTTGCGCTCGTAGTACCGCGCGACGAGGCGGACGCCGTCTGCCGGACGCTGATCAGCCGCTTTGACGCCGCAGTGCTCGACCAATATCCACCCGAACACCGGGAAGCGCGTTACCAGATGCTAATCGACCGGCGCGGCAACGTCCACTCGGTGTCACGCCTGGCGCTGTCCATCGGCGTGGTCACCGGCGACCTCTGCCGGGATATCAGTTACCTGGAACTGGAAGAAATCGGCTGGACGGTCATGCAGCGGGCCAAGCGCGAGGAGCAGAGCAGCAGTTATGCCAACCGGCGGCAGGTGGCGGGGCGGGCGGCCCAGGTCGGCTTGTCCCGGTCGCCGGCCCCGGAGCGCCCGCCCCTGGAGACACGGACTCACGGCGAAAAGCCGGCCTCACGCGGCGCGGGCTGAAATACTAGCAATTTTGTAAGACTGCCGCCTGTAGAACATTCATCATACATTCACCGCCCCTCCCTACAATAGATGGTGTAGGGAGCAACATGCCCCTGGGCGGCGCAATCGGCCCGGCGCAGGGCTGCCCCCCCGCTTCCCGCAAACCCATGCCGGCCACCGGGCGCGATCGCCAGCCAGGGAGCCGTCCCGCGCCGGCCACCTTCATGTATAATGCCACGAGGTGGATCACGGCGCGCGGAGAGCGCCGTCCAACCGCCTTTGCGCCGGAGGACCGTTTATGAATCGCGGGCCAGGGACACTACGCACGCTCATCATCGTGCTCGGTTCCAGTTGGTTTGGCTTCGTGCTCAACATCCTGCGCGTGCTGGTCTTGCCCGCGAAACTGGGCGATCTCGGCCTGGGCGATGTCACGACCGCCGTCTCCTTCACCACCTTCTTCGGCATTTTCATTTCGCTCGGTACCTCGATCTACCTCGTGCGCGCCGTGGCCCAGGACCAATCGCTGGCGAGCCGCTATCTGAGCAACGCCCTGGTGTTGCGCGTGGTCATGGGCGCGGGTGTGCTGGCCTTGCTGCTGGGCATCGCCCACCTCTTCGGCTACCCGCCGCGCACGCAGCAGGTGATCCTGATCGTCGGCGTCTCGATGGTCATCGGCACCATCTCCAACGTCTTCGAGTCGGGCTTGCAGGGCCTGGGCCAGATGAGCTGGCGGGCCATCGCTATGGCAAGCGGCCAGGTCACGGCCACCGTGACCGGCGTGACCATGCTGCTGCTCGGCGCCGACGTGATGATTTACGCCCTCTGCATCCCGCTGGGCGCTATCGTCGAGTTCGTCGTCGTCCTCTCGTACTTCTTCCGCCACCACCCGATCCGGTTCAGTGTGGATCGCAGCGTAATGCGGGCGCTGGTGGTCGGCGGGCTGCCGCTGTTCATGTGGGGCGTGCTGCAAACCGCTTACGGCCAGATCGACGCCACGTTGCTGAGTCTGATGGCCGGCATCCACATTGTGGGCTGGTTTGGCGCCGCCACGCAGATCACCAGCGTGCTTATCGTCATCCCCACCGCGATCACCGCAGTCATGTTGCCCATGCTCTGCGAGATGCACTTGCGGCCCGGCCACGAGTTCGACAACGCGGCCACCCGCACGATGGTCTCGACCCTGCTGGTCATGGCGCCCATCGGGGCGGGGCTGGCGATCTCCGCGGGGGATATCCTGCGCGTGCTGCCCTATCCGCCCGCCTTCCTTAACGCCGCGCCCGCGCTGGCCCTGCTCGGCCTGGCCTTGCCGGTCACGGGCGCGCTGATGGTCCTCTCCACCCTGGCCGTCGCCATCGGCCAGGAACGCGAGTGGATCAAGATCTCGGCCTTCGCCGTCTGCGTCTTCCCGCCGCTCTACATCATCCTGATCGGCTGGTTCCAGACCAATCAGGGCAACGGCGCGACGGGCACGGCCTTGGCGAACCTGATCGGCGAGAGCGCCCTGGTCGTCTGGGCCTGGCTGGTGCTGCCGGGGCGGCTGCGCCAGACGGCGATGCTGCGGCGCGGCGCGCAAATCGCCGCGCTCACCCTGCTGATGGCCGGTGTGGTGGCGGGGCTGCAACGGGCCGGCGTGCCGCTGTTCGGCTATATCCCGGTCGCCGCCGTGCTCTATGTCGCCGGGGCCTGGCTGCTGCGCCTGATCACGCCCGGCGACCTGGCGATGGTGCGCCACGCCGTGCAGCGGCGCGGGCGGCGCGCCCCCGCCGCCAGCCAGGGCTAACGCCGCCCCATGCGCCGGAAAGTTGGTATACTTAGAGCTATGCTGCGTCCCCTTCGTCTTTGCCTGCTGCTGCTCGGCCTCGCGCTGCCGGCGTTGCTCCTGAGCGCCGCGCAAGCCGCCGCCGCGCCGGTCCGCCATCCGGCGCCATCCATCCTGCACGATTACATCGTCACGCTCACACCGCGCATGCTGACCGTGCAGAGCTATCTGCGGGTCAGTCCCGAACTGGTGCCCGAAGTCTACCGCCAGATCGACGGCGACCAGGATGGGCGAACCTCAGACGTCGAACGGGCCGCCTGGTTCCAGGCCCACCCCGCCCACCTCAGCTTCGCGCTCGACGGCGTGCCGCAGAAGGCGGAGATCAGTCCCGCGCCGCCGCTCAGCCGGGAAGACCTGCTAGTCAGCATCAGCCACCCCGTGGCCGTGACCTACACCCTCGCCCTGGACCCCCCGGTCAGCGGCAAGCATCGCATCGCGCTGACCTACGGCGACAACTACCTGGATTATGACGAATATTATGTCAGCGTGGCGGGCGACCTGACCAGCGACGGCAAGCCGCACGGCGTGGCGAGCGCGAAGTACCCGGCCACCTACCAGATCATCTACATCATGCCGCCATCGAATGACAGCACCATCGCCGCCGGGCAACTGGCCCCGCCGCCGTTCACCGCGCCGCCCACGCCCACGACCGGCCCCGCGCCGCTCACCCCCACGCCTGTGGTGGTCAACGCGCCCGCCGGGCCGGTCGTAGCCGCCACGCCCCCGCCCGCGCCCAGCAGCAGCAACGCGGGACCGGTGCTGGATATGCTGCGCGCCTGGCGCGGCGAGATCTGGAGCGGCCTCGCCATGCTCCTGCTGGCCCTGGGCTTGGGGGCGCTGCACGCGCTCACGCCCGGTCACGGCAAGGCGATGGTGGCCGCCTATCTCATCGGCTCGCGCGGGCGGGTGCGCGACGCGGCGCTGCTCGGCGGCGTGGTCACGCTGACCCACACGCTCGGCGTGGTGCTGCTCGGCCTGGTCCTGTTGTTCGCCAATGCGCTGGCCTGGCCGCGGGCGTTCCAGCCCGCGCTGGAACTGGCCTCCGGACTCTTGATCGTCGGCCTGGGATGTTACCTGTTCATCACGCGCTGGCGCGCGCTCCCGGCCCGCCCGGCGCCCGCCGCGCCCCTCCCGGTGCGCCCCGCCGTCCCCGCGCTCAGCGCTGCCGGCGTCGGGACCGTCATGCAGGCCCCCGCGCACGACCACGCCCACCCGCACGACCACCGACACAGCCACGGCGGGCACAGCCACAGCCACGCGCTGCCGGTGGCACGGGTGGGCACGCGGGCGCTGGTCGGCCTGGGCATCTCCGGCGGGTTGGTGCCCTGCCCCGACGCGCTGGCGATCCTGCTGCTGGCGGCGGGGGTGGGACAGATCGGCCTGGGTCTGGGCCTGGTGACGGCCTTCAGCCTGGGCCTGGCCGCCGTGCTGATCGGCATCGGCGTGGCCCTGGTGACGATGAAGGGGGCGCTCGAACGCAGCGGGGCCGCCCGCCTGGCGGCCAACCCGCTCTGGACCCATTGGGTGCCCGTCGCGAGCGCCGGGGTGGTCGTCCTGGTGGGCCTGCTGCTGGTGACGACGGCGCTGGGCGCGCCCTGGGGCTAACCAGGCAGCCCGGTTGCTAATCGGGGGAACTAGCGGCTAATCGCTACATAAGGGACAGGCAGACGACAGCCGCAGGGTCTTGTCCATCCTGCGTCGTGTGACGGCGCCGAAACTGAACGATCCCGGGGGGTTACTGCTTATAGTGCTCGACGACGGAAGCGTCACGGAGCTTCGCGGCTTCCGGATCGCGGCCATACTCGCGCAGGGCCTGCCGCTGGCGCAGCAAATCCCAGCAGCGATCCAGGTTGATTTGCAATTCCTGCAAGCGTGATCGCTGCGCGTCGTTCAGACCGCCGTGCTCGCTGGCATCCCATAACGCGTGCTCTTCGTCCACCATCTTTTCGATAGAATCGTGGATCGGGCCATCGTTCATCGGTAGATCCTCCTTGGGCTATTATAGTCCAACCTGCGACGGCGCTCAAGCGGATCGCGTGCCGCCACAAGGCCCGGCCAGCCCCAGGTCCAATGCAGAATCGCGCTCCATAGCAGCCCAGAGCGGCTTGCTAACCAGCGCTCTCGCCGTCAGGGCCGGTGCCTATCTCCGAGCTATCCGGCTCGCCCGCCGGGGGCGGCGCCGGCCGGGTCAGCACCCGCACGCGGGCGATGCGCAAGTTGTCGAGATCTTCCACCACCACCCGGTAGGGGCCGATGCTCACTTCGTCGCCCAGTTGTGGCGCGCGGCCCAGCGTGCCGAAGACGTACCCGCCGATGGTCTCATAATCCGTCTCGCCCAGGTCCACGCCGAAGCGCGCCGCGAACTCGCTCACCGCCATCATGCCGTCCACGGAACTGGAGCCGTCGGGCAGCACTTCGATGGCCGGGTGGCGGTCCTTTTCACGGGTGTCGAACTCGTCCTGCACCTCGCCGACGATCTCCTCGATGATGTCTTCCAGTGTCACGATGCCCGCCGTGCCGCCGTACTCATCCACCACCACCGTCATATGCGACTTCTTGGCCTGCATCAGCGGCAACAGCGTTTCGATATGCAGCGTTTCCGGCACTTTCAGCACCGGCCGCATCACCTTCTGGATCTCGAAGCCGGTATCCCCCGGATGGGTGCGCACGAAGCCGAACAGGTCTTTCACATGGACCACGCCCAGAATATTATCCAGCGTGTCCTGGTAGACCGGGAAGCGCGTGTACCGCTCGCGCATGGCGGTCGCGGTCAGTTGCTCCAGGGTCACGTCGCTGGGCACGCCGGTGATCTCCGTGCGCGGCGTCATCACCTGGTTGGCCGCTTTGTCACCGAAATCAAACACCCGGCGCAGCAATACTTCTTCGGTCTTATCCAGCACGCCGGCTTCGCGGCTCTGTGTGACCAGCATCTCCAATTCCTCGACCGAATGGACCGAGATATGCGCGCCCCCCGCGTGCAGCCCCAGCAGCCCGACGAGCGCGTTGCCGATGCCGTTCATCAGCAGGATAATGGGCCGGAAGATCCGCGCGAACAGGTAGAGCGGGCGGGCCACCAGCAGCACGGTGCCTTCGGTGCGCTGGAGGGCGATGGACTTGGGCACTAACTCGCCGAGAACGATGTGGAACAGCGTGATCAGGGCGAAGCTGATCGCCACGGCCACGCCGTCGGCCAGCAGATGGGCGTTCTCCCCGGCCACCAGCACCAGCAGGGGATCGATCAGGTGGGCCATGGCCGGCTCCCCCACCCAGCCCAGGGCCAGGCTGGCGAGGGTGATCCCCAGCTGCGTCGCCGCAATATAATTATCCAGGTGGGCCAACTGTCCCTGCACGACCCGCGCCGACCCCTTGCCTTCCGCCACCAACTGGTTGATGCGTGTTGCGCGCACCTTGACCAGCGAGAATTCCCCGGCCACAAAAAAGCCGTTGGCCGCCACCAGGGCAAACACCGCCAACAGCCCCCATACTACTTCCATATTCATGTAAAGTGTTCTCCACAAGCGCCGTAGCGATGGCCCCAGGCGGGCCACGGGAACGACGCGATATCCCCACGTAAAACGTATGAACGATTCTACCGGATTTAAGCAGACTAGGCAACCGGGCCTAACACCGGGGCCTAATCGGGATGCACACCGAAGCGACGCAAAGATTCAGATGACGTGTGATCACGAGTCAGACAAAGTCAGGGGCAGGAACAGAACTCGCAAGGAGCGGGAGACGAGGAAGCGACCGACCTACCCCGTCAAAAGCGGCGATTGGCGAACGGCAAGGAGCCGTATTGCATGCAAAAGGCGTTCAGGAGGGAACTCTCAAGCTGAGCCGGGGGCTGCGCGGCGGCGACTTCCCGCCAGGCGACCACAAGCTGGTCGGCCTGCGCGAGCTGCCAGATCATCCGGCCACCCCAGTGGCCCACCGCCTGCCCGGCGCCGAACCGGCTGTATTGCCGCAGGCGCCGCCGCAGATCGTTGGCCTTGCCAATGTAGATCACGTTGGCGCCCGGCACCCAGCGGTCGTGGAGTTCGGTTTGCGCTACCGTGGGATCTTTCCCCTTGAAGCGCCCGCCGGGATTTGTAGGCAGGAAGGTCAGAGCGCCGGTATCTTCGCGCAACACGATATACGCTCCACCGGCCGCCGGGACGCCGGCAAACTTATCCGCCCGCAGCGCGGCGAAGGTGACAAAGCCCTGGAACCCGGCGTCCCCCAAGCCGGACCGTGTAAACGCACGCGGTATCATGCCGCGTCAGCGCGTAAGCGAGTCTGGCGCACGAGCCGGCGCGTCCAGTAGAACAGCCCGCTGGTGCGCAGGCGCAACTGCGGCACGGTGAACACCGAGGCGTCGACCCGCGCCAGGTGATAGCGGCTATGCGGATGATGGTAGCCGCCCGCCGCGCCCCAGTAGCCCGCCTCACGCACTTGCGCCTGGATGGCGGGGGTCAAGGCCACATAGGGATAGGCGAACCACTCCACCGGGCGGCCCAGCATACTCTGCAACGTCGCCCGCGCCCCGGCGATCTCGCGCATGGCCTGGTCGGGCGGCAGGGTGGGCAGCACCGGGTGCGTCAGCGTATGCGACCCGACGGTAAAGCCCGTCGCGGCCAGGTCGCGCAATTGCCCGGCATTCAGCAGCCGCACGGGCGGGAGCGACTCGCTGTTGCCGGGCATGTGCCAGGTGCGTATGCGGCCCACCAACCCGGCCACGATGAACAACGTCGCCGTGAAGTCAAACTCCTGCAAGACCGGCAGGGCATAGTCGAGGAAGTCATGGGTGCCGTCGTCGAAGGTGAGCACCAGGCGCCGCCCGCGGGGCAAGCTCCCGCCGTCGAGGCCGGCGACGGCGTCATGCAACGTGCCGGGCCGGTAGCCGCGCCGCGTGAAATCGGCCAGCACCGCGCGCAGCCCGCTCTGCGTGACGGCGTAGGGCGGCAACGCCGCCGTGTCGTCGGGCAGCACCTCGTGGAACATTAGGATGGGGGTCCACCCGCGGATCTGGCCCCAGGTCGGCATCATCGCTCCGATCAGGCGGCGGGGCGCGTGGCGCCGGCCCCAGCAGCCAGCGGTGCCGCCTCGCGCACCCCGTTCCAGAACTGTTCGCGGCCCAACGTCTGGCTGAGCGCAAGCCAATAGACAAGGTTGTAAATTGCGCTATAGGCCGCGAAGGCCGGGCGCTGCTTGCCCGCCCGGTACGCCGCCTGACCGAAGCCGTGCAACACGCCGATGAGCGGGATCTCCAGCCAGGGGTGGGCGCTACAAAGCTGCACCAGCGTCCGGTTGGGCCGGCGGCGGTTATGGAACCAGCGGAACACATCGCTGCGCAACTCGTTATGGCCTTGCTCCCAGCCCAGCTTCACATCGGCCTGGCCGTAGATGCGCGCATTGCGTACCCAGCCGCCAAACTTGTGCTGCCCCAGGTGCAGGCTATCGGCGTGGACGCGATAGTAGAAGCTGCCGCCCGCCGCGGCCAAGCGGTAGCCCAGTTCCACATCTTCGGTGCGCGTCAGCGCGGTGTTGTAGCCGCCGATGGCATGGAAGAGGCCGGTCGATACCGAGCAGTTGCCGCTGAAAAAGTCCCGCGGGCCGGGCATCCGCGACCCGCTGTCCAACTGGCCGTAATGGCGCGCCATTTGCGCGTCTTCCCAGGCCACCCAGGGTTCGGTCCGCCGCGGTGGCACGGTCAGATGGCCGATCACCACGGCGTCCGGGTCGCGCTGATGCACGAGGGCGTGCTCGCCGATCAGTTCCGGCGCGGCGATCATGTCGTCGTCGAGGAACAGCAACGCGCGGCCGGTCGCCGCCTGCGCGCCGGTGTTGCGCGCGGTCGCCGCGCCGCTCTGCCGCTGGAAGATGTAGCGCATCTGGCGCGGGCGCGGATCGGTGCCCGTTTCCAGGTAGGCGCGGGTGCCGTCAGACGAGCCGTCGTCCACGATAAGCAACTCCCAGCGGTCCGCCGGATAGTTCTGTGCGGCCAGGCTCGCCAGCAGCGCGGGGAGAAAGGCGCGGCGGTTATGGGTTGGCACAATAACGCTGAGGTCCTGCATGAGTGCTCCTGACTAGGGAAGGCCACGCTCCCGTGAGCGCGCTGCTGTTTGCTATTTCGTCCCTGTGCCTGTGATACTGGTCCGCTCGGTACGGACCCAGCCCCGCGGCCCGCGCCCGAGCAGCATAGCGCCATAGATCCGCAATTTCCAGAGCATGAACAGGGGGGTTGCCAACAAATA
>JAICKM010000267.1 GCA_025927935.1 Chloroflexia bacterium
CGACCGGGGCGCGATGCCGGACGAAGGGGAGACGGCGGGGCCATCCCCGGCCCGCGAGGGGTTGGACAAGCTCATCGGGCGGGCGCGTCTGTTCGGGCGGAAGGCCGCGCCCGTGGTCGGCACGGCAGGTAAAGCCACGCTGGGCGCCGCGGGCACGATGCTGGGCCACACGCTGCCCGAAAATGTGCGCCAGCGCGGCGCCGCCGGCATGATGAACCCCGACGGCGTGCTGGAAATCGAGGACGTGGACGAAGAACCCGACGCGGACGCGGCCACCGAGGACGAGTACGAACCCGAATACGCGGCGGAAGCCAACCGGGTCGTCGATTTCGACGCGCCGGGCCACACCCCGGTTGCGGCCCCGCCCTTCCCCTGGGTGCGCTGGCTCATTCCCATCGCCGTGGTCGCCTTGCTCGGTGTGCTGCTTTTCGCCGTGCAGCAGATCCTGGCCGGCCAGCAGACGGCGCGCATCGACGTGCTGTTGCAGCAGGCCCAGCGCGAAGAATCCGACGGCCAGGACGGCACCACCGCCGTCCGGCGCGACCATCTGCTCAAGGCGTTGAACCAGGTGCAGACCGCGCTCGACATCGATCCGAAGTCGCAGCCCGCCACCCGGCTCGGCACCCGCATCCAGAGCGAACTGGACAGCCTGAACGGCGTGGTCCGCCTGTCGGGCCTGAACTTGCTGCTGGATCTCAGCACCGCGCGCCCGGCCACCGGCCCCACCGATACCACCACCACGGCGACTGCCCTGCCCACCGATACGCCCGACGTGGGCGCCACGCCCTCAGTTACGGACAGCACCGCCCTGGCCCCGCTCATCGCACCGCCCAAGCCTGGCGACTATTTCAGCCAGGTGGTGGTCAACGGCGACGACGCCTTCTTGCTGGACAAAGGGAGCGGGCGGCTCTATCGCTACAAGATGGCGGCCAGCCAGTATAGCCCGATCCTGGGATCGGGCGACCAGGTCGAACTCGTCGGCACGGCCGGCGAAAAAGCCACCGTGGGCGCACTGTTGTTCATGGCCTGGCGGCCCACCACCGAAGGCGGCGACCTGATCGCCCTCGACGATGCTCGCGTGGCCTATATCTGGACCCCGGCCACCGGCCAGTGGCAAGCCTTTGCCCTCGGCGGCGCCGACAAACTTGACCGGCCCCGCGACCTGGGCACCTATGACGGCAATCTCTATCTGCTCGGCACCAAACCGGGCCAGATCAGCAAATGGGCGGCGGGCGCTTACAGCAACGATCCGGTCGATTGGCTGAGCGAGGCCGCCGCCAACGAGATCCGCAACCGTGGCCCCGTCGCCATGACGATTGACGGCGACATCCACCTGCTCCTGGGCGATGGGCGCATCGTCACCATGAGCGCGGGGGAGATCAAGAACACCATTGCCCTGAACGTCTGGCCGCAGGTCGCCAGCCCGCTGGCGATCTTCACCACCGAGAGTGCCCATTCGCTCTACGTTGTCGAAGTGGCCGACAAACGCATTATCCGCGTGGACAAAGCCAGCGGCGCGGTGCAGGGCCAGTTGAAAGCCCCCGCCGACAGCACGGCGTTTGACGGCCTGCGTAACATCTACGTCGACGAAGCGGCCGGCAAACTCTATGCCCTGAGCGGCAAAAAGCTCTATGTCGCGGCGTTACCCACGCTCTCCACGCCGCCGGGCACGCCCGCGCCCGCGTTGCCGGCCGCCGACGCTACCCCGACTGCCGCGCCCGCCATTACCGTCACCCCGGCGCCGTAGCGCCCGAGAACCGCCATGAGTGATCTGACCGGGAAGACCCTCGGCCGCTACCGCATTCTTGAACGGATCGGCCGGGGCGGCATGGCTGAGGTCTACAAAGGTTATCAGCCCTCGCTCGACCGCTACGTGGCCGTGAAAGTCTTGCATCCCTTCTTATTGGAAGAAGAAGGCAGCCGCGAGCGCTTCGAGCGCGAGGCGCGCGCCGTCGCCACGCTGCGCCACCCCAACATCGTCCAGGTCTTCGACTTCGACGAGCAAGACGGCACCTACTTCATGGTCATGGAGTTCATCGCCGGGCCGAACCTGAAGGGCATCTTGCAGGATCAGGCCCGCCGGGGCACCCGCCTGAGCCTCGCGCGCAGCGGCGAGATCGTCACCGGCATCGGCGGCGCCCTGGCCTACGCCCACCGCCAGGGCATGATCCACCGCGATGTCAAGCCCCATAACATTATGTTCACTGCCGAGGGTCAGCCGCTGCTGACCGATTTCGGCATCGCCAAGATCGCCGGCGGCGCGAACGTCAGCGCCAGCGGCGTGCTGTCGGGCACCCCCGCCTATATGAGTCCGGAACAGGGCCGCGCGCTGCCCCTCGATGCGCGTACCGATATTTACTCGCTGGGCGTGGTGCTCTACGAGATGGTGACGGGGCACATCCCCTTCGACGCCGACACCCCGTTCGCCGTCGTCATCAAGCACATCAACGACCCGCTACCGCTGCCGCGCACACTCGATCCCCAGCTTCCCGAAGCGATGGAGCGGGTGATCCTCAAGGCCATGGCGAAGGCGCCGGAGGAGCGTTTCCAGACGGCGGACGAGATGGTCCAGGCCACCCAGGCGGCTATTGCCACAGTCGCGGCCACCAGCGTCACGCCCGCCACGCTGACACCCACCCAGGACGTGCCTGAGAGCGCAAGCAGCACCCAACCGGTCGCCGTCGCCCCGCCCGATACGCCGCGCACCGAACGGGTAGCGCCGCCTGCACCCGCCGAGTCGCTACGGATCGAGCCGCCCGTCCCCGCCGAGCTAATGAAGATCGAACCGCCCGTGCCTGCCGCGCCGATTTTGCCTGCTGCGGCGGATTTGCTGCCGGCGCCCCCGGCCCCCGGCACCAAGATGGCTGCCGCCGCCCGGCTGGGCATGGGCCGCATGTCGTGTACGATGGCCGTTTCCGTCGTCGCAGTTTTGCTGCTGCTGATCGGCGGGGCGAGCTACCTGGGCCTCGGACGGCAGCCGGCGGGGCAGCCGCCAGGCGAAACCGGCGCGGCAGGCAGCCCGCCCACCAGCTACGCCATCGTCGTCATGCCGCCGGATAGCGAAGTAGCCGGCAGTCCGCTGCCGACTACTCTCGCCGCTGCGCCGCCGGCCAGCACCCAGCCTGCGGGCGCGGCGCCAACCGCCGCAGCGGCAGCCGGCGGATCAGGGGGTGCCCCGCAAACCGCCGACCAGTTCCTGACTGCGAAACAGTACGACAAAGCCCTGGTCGCCTACAATGCCGTGCTGGCCGGCGATCCGCAGAACGCGGACGCCTTGCGCGGCCGGGGGCTGGCCCTGCTCGGCCTGGAGCGCTACCAGGATGCGGCGAACGCGCTGACTCAAGCCCTCGGCGCCCACCCCGACGATCCGGCGCTGCTCCTGGCGCGCGCCCAGGCCGGCGCGGGCCTCCAGTCGTGGTCCGATGTGATCCAGGATACCGAACGTATCCTCAGCCAGGATAAGGCGGCGGTTCCGGCCCTATTGCTGCACGCGCAGGCCGCCGCCATGAACGGCGACGATGCGCGCGCCGTGGCCGACCTCGATGCGGCGGTGGCAGCGGCGCCCCAGGATTCCACGGTGTACCACGCCCGCGGCGATTATTATCTGGACAAGCGCCTGGCCGACAAGGCGCTTGCCGATTACCAGAAGGCGCTCACGCTCGCGCCGGACGACGCGGCCATCTGGATGGCGCTTGGCCGGGCCTATGTCACCTATGACGACTCCAACCAGGCCCGCCCCGACCTGGCGCTGGAAGCTTTCGGCCACGCTATCGCGGTGGAGCCGCGCAACAGCCAGGCGTACTATGGGCGCGCCCGACTCTACCACGACTACAAGAGCGACCGCGCCCATGCTCTCGCCGACATTAATCAGGCCATCGCCATCGGGCCGCCCACGGCCGATATGTACTATCTGCGTGCCACAATTGAGGGCGAACTGGCGAACGACCAGGCCCAGTTGCTGGATTTGCAGCGCGCCGTGACGCTGGAACCGAAAAACACCCAGGTCTATATCTGGTTGGCGGAATATTATGCCGCCCACCAGCAGTACGATCTTGCCGCCGAAACGATGACCCGCTTGCTTGCAGTGGACAATAGCTATTATTATTATGGGGACCGGAGCGAGATCTATCTGGTGCTGGGCGACTACGCCAGGGCGCGCGACGACGCGCGCCAGGCCATTACCCAGCGGCCCGACGCGGCCTATGGTTACGCCCAATTGGCGCATGTGTACGCGGTCCAGCGTGATTTCACGTCCGCGCTCGATCAGATCAACCAGGCCGTGGATCGCGCGACACCCGACGAGAAAGCCGATTTGCTGGCGATTCGCGCCCGGATCCAGCTGGCGCGAGCGCAACCGGACCAGGCCGCCGCCGATTTAACCGCCGCCGCCGCGCTCAACGCCGATAACCCGCGCGTCCTGCTGGAGCAGGCCGAACTGGCGGTCGCCAATAAGCAACCGGATCAGGCGTTGGAGTATCTGAGCCGGTGGGACGGGCGGGAAAACCGCTACGGATGGGGCTACGTCGTCCGCGCCGGCATCGAAGCCGGCCAGGATCAGCCGGTGAAGGCCCGCGCCGATCTGGAACAGGCGCGCAAGCTGGCGCTCTTCCCGGATGAGCGCCAGGCGGCCGATGAGATCGCTGCCCGGCTCGGCTCCGGCCCGTAAGCGAACTGCGGCGTTGCCCCGCGCGAGGCCGGGCGCCCGTGAAACAGAGGAAGTGCGATGGATGAAACATTAACCGATCCGATTGCCGTACAGCGGGTCGAGCTACAACAGCTTGAGCAAGATCTGAGCACGCTGACCCGCCTGGCGGGCGATATGCTTGATCTGCTGCGCCGCTCGGCCAATCCGGGCGACATCAGCAACGCCGTGGCCGGGCTGGCGCCCGCCTTGCAAGAGCAGGTACACACCGCGCAGCAGCACCGCGCCGCCGCATCCCTCGGCCTCGACGCCATCGCCCGGCTGGCCGAGTCGCGGCGGCAGGAAGCCCATCACCTGCGCACCCTGTACACAATTGTGCAGGCGGTCAACTCCACACTCGATCTGCGCGCGCTACTCAACCTGGTCATGGACAAAGTCATCGAGGTGACGAAGGCCGAGCGCGGCTATGTGGTGCTGCGCGACGAACAGAGCGGCGCACTGACCGTGGCCGCCGCCCGCGGCATGGACCACGGCACCATCGACAGCGACGCCTTCCTGATCAGCCGGGGCATCGTCACCCAGGTGGCGACCAGCGGCCAGCCGGTGCTGACCACGAACGCCCAGGCCGACCCGCGCTTCTCGGCCATGGAAAGCGTCATGCACTACAACCTGCGCGCGATCCTGTGTGCGCCGCTGATGATTCGCGGCCAGGTACAGGGCGTGGTCTACGTGGACAACCGCCTGCGCACGGGGCTGTTCACGCCCCGCGATCTCGATCTGCTGGTGAATTTGGCGAATCAGGCCGCGTTCGCCATCGACAACGCGCGCATGTACGGCTATATGGCGAACGTGCTCGCCAGCATCGCCAGCGGCGTCGTGACAACCGATGAGTACGGCATTATCCGCACGTATAATCGCGCCGCCGCCGGGATTTTCGGTATCCAGCCGGAGCAGGCCATGGGCCAGTCCTATCGGGAGGTCTTCGGTTTGCTGGCGAACTCGCCGGTGCCGGCGTTGTTTAACCAGGTGCAGGAGTCGGGCGAACCGGTGCTGGGCCACGAGGCCCGCGTGGTGGTGCCGGGGCGTGGCGAGGTTACCCTGCTGCTCAACGTGGCTCGCGTCGTGGCCGAAACCGGCGAAAAGCTGGGCGTCGTCGTCGTCATCGAGGACATCACCCAGGAGCGGCGCATGGAGCGCTATATCGCGCCGAATGTGGTCGAGCACCTGATCACGTCTAGCGCCGGCCCCAAGCTGGGCGGCGAACTGCGCGAAATTACGGTGCTGTTCGGTGACGTGCAGGGCTACACCACCCTCTCCGAGAAGATGGCCCCGGAGGAGCTGATCGACCTGCTCAACAACCACCTGTCGCTGGCCGGCAGCACGATCATGGACCCCGCCTACGAAGGCACGCTGGACAAATACATCGGCGACGCGGTAATGGGGCTATTCAACACGCCGGGCGCCCAGGCCGACCACGCCTGGCGCGCGGTCAACGCCGCCTGGGCCATGCAGACCCGCCTGCGCGAGTTCCAGGACACGCTGCCGCCGGAGCGCCACCTGCGCTTCCGCGTGGGCGTGCACACCGGCAAAGCCGTCGTGGGCCACATCGGCAGCGAGAACCTGATGAACTTCACGGCCATCGGCGACGCTGTCAACGTCGCCAAGCGGCTGCAAGAGAGCGCCCGCCCCGGCCAGGTCGTCTTGAGCGAAGACACCTACCGGGCCATCGATCCCGAACTGCGCAAGCGCCTCGAAGTCCGCCCGCTGGGTTTCATCTCGCTCAAGGGCCGCGCCGCCGAAGTGCCCGCCTACGAACTGCTCGGCATGAACGGGGGTTAGCCGCCCGCACGGCAACGGGCCGGTTTGAAACCGGCCCGCGGTCTTGTATACAGGCCGCACCGCATCTCCCTGGTAGTGCAGCAGCGCCTTAAGCTCCTATTCTACCCTAGCCCCGCCGGGGCGCCGGGATGCCGCGTCCTCTCCGCCGTCATCCGCGGGCGGTATGCTGATGAGACCCGTAGTGCCGTTGACCGTGATACGGCTGCCGGTCGCGATGTGGCGCGTCGCCTGGGGCACGCCCACGACCGCGGGCAAGCCATACTCGCGGGCGACAATCGCGCCGTGGGACATCACCCCGCCGGTTTCCACCACCAGCCCCCCAGCGATCAAGAAGAGCGGCGTCCAGCCGGGATCCGTCGCCGGGGCGATCAGGATCTCGCCCGGCTCCAGGTGCGCGGCGTGGGGATCGTAGATTACCCGCGCGGGCGCCGTGACGACACCAGGGGAGGCCGGTGTGCCCCGCAGCATGTCTGGCCCCCCGGCGGTGCTCTCCTGTGCGGCCGCAGGTTCGGTGCCGTCGGAGAGCAACACAAGCGGCACATGGCGGCGCGAAAGTTCGCGATCAAACGCGTCCCGGCGCACGTGCACCGTGGCCCGCAGATCCGTCCCAGCCAGCGCGGTATGTACTTCGGGGAATGTCAGGAAGAACACATCGTCGGCCTGCGCCAGACGCCCGGCGCGGACCAGTGCCTGACCCACCGGCTGCAGCAACACACGTACCTGCGCCAGCAACAGCGCCAGGCAGAACCGGGGCACTTCCCGCTGCCCACCCAGGGCACGGGCGCGGCGCAGGCAGAAGCTCACCAGCACGCCCCGCAACTGGCCCTGCCGGCGTGCCCGCGCGCTGAGCGTGCGCACCAGCGCCTCGGCTTCCTGGGCAGCGCGCCGGTATTGTGCGGCCGGCGTCTGAGCCGGATCGCGCAATGGGAGGAATCCGGCGAGCATGCTAAGCACATAGGTCGGGTCTTCGGCCCAACGCGGCATGCCCACGTCCAGTTCCGAGACACTGCGGTGGCCGTAGCGGGCCAGAAAGCCAGTCAGCCCGCGTTGCAGGAGCGCCGGCAGCCGGCCACGCCGGTAGTCCTCCGCGAGTTGCGTGGGCGGCGTCTCCTGGACCAGGCGCCGCACCGCCGGCGCGTTGCGGACCTGCGCGGCGAGGGCGTCGAGGGCCAGGGTCATTTCCGCAGTAATATCGCCCGGCAGGCCGCGTAGCACCATCTGGATCTCATCTTCGGTCGCCAGAGCGCCAAGGAGCTTGCGGGCCAGAGTCAGGAAGACCATACCGCCCACCATCGCGGGCGAGGCACCGGTCATCAGGCGGGGCAATTGGTCGCGCAGCAACCGCTCGGCGGCGGTGAGCCGTTCGCCGGACGTAGCGGCCGGGGGCAGGCGCCCGGCAGTACGCAAGTCGCGGATGAGCCGCCGCAGGCGCGCCCGGCTGCTGTGGGGCGCAACCAGCACACGGAGCAGCCACCAGGGCAGCCGCGTTCGCACGAGCAGCCCGCCGAGGCCACGCACCAGCGGACCAGGCGACGTGGGGCGATCTGCAATGCGCGGATCCATACTCAACTGGTCGAAGATGGCTGCCGCGTGGACCTCGGCTTCCGCCGTCATCTGCCGCAGGATGCGGCGCCCCAGCGGATTCCGCAACGCGCCGGTCACATCCAGGTAGATCCGTCCGGCCGCTTCCGTGATAGCGCCTGGACCGGCCAGCGCATCGGACGGCGGCGACCCGCAGAGCGCCGTCAGCGCGCCCGCCAGCACGCGCACGGCCGAGATGCCCAGCGGCGTGAAGGGCCGATAGGTGCCCTGCTGGATGTTGAACGACAGGTACACCCCCAACTCCCCCCCGGCGGGCGGGGCATCGGCGGGTAAGGGAAACAGCGTCGTGATCGGGCGCGTCTGCAGCAAGCTGACCCGACCCACGGTGTCTATAGCCCACTCGATATCCTGCGGGACTCCGCTTAGCGCCTCCACCCGTGCGCCCAGCGCGGCCAGCATCCGCACCTGGGCATCGGTGAGGCAGGCGTCTTGCGGCGCTGCATCCCGCGTCACCTGCTCCGTCCCGCCGCCCGCCCTCGGCTGGATGACGACCTGCTTACTTCCGGAGCGCCGCTCGACGATGGCGCCGCTCGCTGCATCGACCACAAAG
>JAICKM010001021.1 GCA_025927935.1 Chloroflexia bacterium
ATAGAGGTCCACCAGGTCGGGCGGCAATACGGCATAGCCGATGCGCAGCGCAGGGAAGAGCGCCGTCGAAAAGGAGCCGGTGTAAACCACCGCGCCCGCACTGTCCAGCCCTTGCAGCGACTCCAGCGGGCGCCCGGTGTAGCGATACTGGCTGTCGTAATCGTCCTCGACCACCAGGGCACCCGTGCGCGCCGCCCACTCCAGCAGGCGCAGCCGCCGGGGCAGACTGAGGATCGCGCCGGTGGGATACTGGTGCGCGGGGGTGACATAGAGCAGGCGCGGCGCTTGCGCGGGCAGCGCATCGACCACGAGGCCGTCGCGGTCCACCGGCACCGCCAGCAGCCGGGCGCCCGCCGCGCTGAACACGCGTTGCGCGCCCAGGTAGCAAGGATCCTCCACGGCCACCGCATCACCGGGGTCGAGCGTCAGCCGGGCCAGCAGGTCCAGCGCCTGCTGCGATCCGCTGACGACGACGATCTGCTCCGCACGGCAGCGCACGGCGCGGGTGCGACCGAGATACGCGGCGATCTCATCGCGCAAGGGGCGGTAGCCCGCCGGGTCCCCGTAGATCAGCGTCTCCGGGCCGATCTCCTCCCAGACCTCGGCTACCAGGCGGCGCCAGATAGCGGCGGGGAAAGCGTCCCAGGCGGGCAGGCCGGGCCGGAAGTCATAGGGCAGGGGAACGGGGCGCCGGGGCGTGAAGGTCGGCCCTACCGCCGCGCCGATGCGCCCCGCCCACGCCGACAAGCGGCGCTGTGCTGGAGGAGGCACGGGGGTCGGGGTGGCGGGGGCAGGACGGGGGGCCAGCAATTCATCGGGTAAGAGCGCGGCGACATAGGTGCCGGCGCCGACACGCGCCTCCAGGTACCCTTCGGCCAGCAATGCCGCATACGCCTCGTTGACCGTGTTCCGCGAGAGACCGAGCGCGCTCGCCAGGTGGCGGGTCGGCGGCAGGCGGCTGCCGGGCGGCAGGCGGCCCGCGAGGATCGCGCCGCGGATCTGGGCGTATACCTGGCGGTGCAGCGGTTCCGCGCCGCCCGGATCGACATGTACCGGGAGATCCACCCTATTGCCCCCGCGCCGGCGATAGACCGGCTTGCGTCAGCCGGCCGGGGCCAGGACGAAGCGCTCGAAGGCCGCCGCCACGCCATCCTCGGCCAGGGTGCCGGTCACGTAGTCGGCGTGGGCGCGCACCTCGGCATGGGCCTGGCCCATCGCCACGCCGATGCTGGCCCAGCGCAACAGCGCCAGGTCGTTGCTGCCGTCGCCAATCGCCATCGTCTCTGCCTGGGCGACACCCAAACGCTCGGCCAGCATCGCCAGCGCCACGCCCTTGTCGCAGCGCGGGTTCACCGTTTCGGCGAAGCGCGGATGCGATTTCACGGCATAGAGCCGCTCGCCGAAGTGTTCGCGCAACAGGGCCACGGTGCGCTCGGTACGCTCCTCGTTGCCGAGCACCGTCGAGAGCTTCGTCGGGTCGCCGCCCTCCTGGCGCAGGAACGCGCTCAGGTCGCCCACGGGGTGGACGGGCAGATCGCCGTTCACGTGCGAATAATAGGCCGTGCCGGGGTTGAGTTCGGAGGTGTAGAGCTTATCGTTGAGGTAAACATTGGGGTAGAGGCCCCACTCCTCCAGCAAGGCGATCACCTCCAAGGCCAGGGCCTGGGGCACGGGCCGGTGGAACAGGACTTCCTCGCTCACCGGGTCCTGGACCAACGCGCCCTGATAGCAGATGAGCGGCGTGGTGATATTGAGCGTCGCGGCGTGAACCCGCGCCGACCGAAACATGCGCCCCGTCGCCAGGGTCACATGCACGCCGCGCGCCTGCGCGGCGGCAATTGCCGCCCGGTTCGCCGGGCTGACGACCAGATCGTCGCCAAACAACGTCCCATCCAGATCCAATGCAACCAATCGAATCATGTTTGTTTCCTTAGTGTCAGTGTTAGAGGTGTATCTAAGTATACAAAGTTG
>JAICKM010000211.1 GCA_025927935.1 Chloroflexia bacterium
GGCGCCGGTGTGCGGGTCCATAATCAGAATCTGGCCGCTGCCGGCACCCGTTTGCTTGAGCGTGGTGTCCAGTTCCCGTTCGGCCATGTACTGCACCGCACTGTCGATGGTCAGGTCCAGGTCGGCGCCGTCGATGGCCTGCTTCTGGCTGGCGTCGCCCAGCGGCAGCGGATAGCCCTGCGAGTCGCGCTCCGCCGTAAGCGAGCCGGGCACCCCGGCCAGCTTGTCGTCGTAGAACTGCTCCACGCCGTACTGGCCGTGGTTGTCGTAGTCGGCGAAGCCCAGGATATGGGCGGCAAAGTTGCCGTTGGGATAGTCGCGCCGCGGCTGGTCTTCGAGCCAGACGGCGCTGCGCACCACCGGCCAGGTGTTGCGCAACTGCAACACGCGGGCGGCGGCCTCGCTGTCCAGTCGCCGGTACAGCAGTTGGGTCGTCGCGGTTTCGCCCTTGATCTGCTGATAGAGGTCTTCGGGTGCCTGGGAAAGAATGGGGCCGAGCAGGTCGGCGATGGTGTGCAGATCCGCGTCGGTCCGGTTGCTGGTGCTCAGATAGAGGTCCGAGGCCACGGCGTTGCCGGCCAGCAGGAAGCCGCGCGAGTCCCGGATCACGCCCCGGTTAGGCAGGATCGTGTCCGTCCAGGTGATGCGATCCGCCGCGCTCTTGGCAAACAGGGGCTGCTGGAGCACCTGCAACTTGAACAGATGCACCGCAATATACCCCGCGCCCAGCACGAAGACCACCAGCACGGCCCAGATGCGCCATCCGCGGATCAGGGTTTGCGATTGCGGCATCGTTCCACCTCAGCGCCCCGAGGGCCTTGCATGACGTTCGACAAGAATGGCTCAGGGATCCGGGCCGGATCGACCGGCCCGGATCCCTACCGCGGGGCTTGCGCCCGGATCGTGTTGCGCGGGCCGGGCCGCTATGGCTGCGCCCCCGCTTGTGGCGCCCCCGCCGCGGGCGCGCCGCCCGCATCGGTCGTGCCGTTCGCGGCCGGCACCTGCAAGTAGCGGTACTGGTCGCCCACGGGCACCATCTTCAGCTTGGTGCGCGCGATTTGCTCGATCTGCGGCAACGCCTGGGCGTGCGCGATCTGGATTTGCAGTTGCTGGCGCTCGCGCACCAGTTTGTCGTATTCCACCGCCTGGCGCTGCACGTCATAGTTCAACTCCGTCACCGTGCTGGCCTGCACCAGGTAGAGCAGGCTGATCGCCGCGACCAGGGCCAGGGCAATCAGGAAGCGAATCGCCGGATCAAGGGCAAGGTAGGCGTCGAGCTTGATCCGGCGCTCGCGAGCATCCGAAACCGGGCTGGGGTTCGGAGTCGGCTCTTCCTGCTCCAATGGGAAGTTCGGTACTGCAATGCGTAGCGCCATCGCGTGTCACCTTTGCTGGATCGTGATCAGTAGGGACGAACGCGGCCTCCCGGCCGCGCTGCGAGCGTCTGTAGAACTTCCGTTCTATCTTGATTATAGCACGCGGGGTCAAGAGGCCCCCGTGCGCCGGCCAATAAAAAAGAGATCCCGCTGGGTTACTCCCCGCGTGATCTCCCGGCTTCTAATCATATGCCCGGCACAAGGCCGGACGCTATGGCCCGCCGGGCAGGCGCTCCGCCACACGTAGGCGAGCGCTGCGGGCACGCGGGTTGCTCTCGATCTCGGCCGCCGCGGCCTGGATCGCGCCTTTACTGATGGTCCGCAACCGGGGCTTGCGCCCGCATTGGCAGACCGGCAGTTCGGGTGGACAGATGCAACCCTTCACTTCCTGCTGCATAAACTGCTTGACGATGCGGTCTTCCAACGAGTGGAAGGCAATCACCGCCAGGCGTCCACCGGGCTTCAGGAGATCCACCGCCGCGTCCAACGCGCCGGGCAACACGTCAAGCTCACGATTGACGGCGATGCGCAACGCCTGAAAAGTGCGCGTGGCGGGGTGGATCCGCCCTTTAGGCCCCGCAGGCCGGCCGCCGACCGCTGCCAGGACAATCGCGGCCAACCTGCTGGTGGTTTCGATCGGGGCACTCTGTCGCTCGGCCACGATGCGCCGGGCGATACGGCGGGAGGCGCGCTCCTCACCGTAGCGGTAAATTAAATCCGCCAGCTCCCCTTCGGGTAACTGATTGACAAGGTCGGCGGCCGGGGGCGGCCCGGACGCGGTGGGGTCCATGCGCATGTCCAGCGGGGCGTCCGCCAAGAAGGAAAAACCCCGCTCCGGGGTGTCGAGTTGCATCGACGAAACCCCCAGATCCAGCAACACCCCGTCGGTGGCCAGGAATCCGTAGCGGGGGGCCACTTCGCCCATCGTGGCGAAGTTCGCATGGACCAGCACCGCGCGCTCACCAAACTCCGCCAGCCGCGTCCCGGCCAGGGCCAGGGCCTGTGGGTCCTGGTCTAGTCCGAGTAGGCGGCCCGTCGGAGCCGAGCGCTCGAGGATGCCCGCGGCATGTCCCCCGGCGCCAACCGTGCCATCTATGTAGCTCCCGCCTGGGATGACGGCCAGAGCAGAGAGCGTTTCCTGATAAAGTACAGATTGGTGCATGGCGACCTAGAATTGGCCGGCCATCTGGGAGGCGAACACCTCGCCTTGTTCTTCGACCTGGTTCTCCAGGGTCTCCCAGGCCCCCTGGTCCCACACTTCGATATACGAGTTCATGCCGACGACGGCGACGTTGCTTTCCAGATTGGCGTACTGGCGCAAGCGCTCGGAGAGCACCACGCGGCCTTGCTTATCCAGGTCCGCCGGCTCGGCGGCGGCGAAAGCGGCCCGCCGCAGGTTCCGCGCGTTCGGGTCGCCCATGGGTAAGGCTTCCAACCGCGCCGCGATCCCGGCCCAGGCCGAAAGCGGAAAGATGTAGAGACAGCGGTCGGTGCCCCGGGTGATGACCATGCCCTCTTGCAGGTCGGAACGAAACCTTGCTGGAATCGCCACGCGGCCCTTTTCGTCGAGTACATGATCGAAACGCCCTAGGAACATCCGCACACGTCCTATCAAAAAAAAGAATGAATGAGCGACGGCAATTGGTGACGGCAACTGCCGTCGCTCATTCATTGGAAGCTAGGTTGGTAATGTCGTTAGAGGTGGTTGCGGTCCCCACCCAAGGGCAGGTTGTCCACAATTTTCCCCACTTATCCCCACTTTGCCCCACATTGTCCACATTATAGCACCACTCTCCCCACAATGCAAGTCTTTCGGACTCGAATTTAGGATCTCAGGATGACCTATTTTCTTACAACGTAGTTAGTACAACCGTTCTAATGGCGCGATTCAAAGGGCAAAACAGATCTTCCATATCTATTAGTACATCTGTTCTATTCATTGTGTGTTGCGACACGATCACATGAGTTCTATAATAGCCGCGACTCATCGCAGAGACCGCCGGCGCTACATCAGAGCAGTCCGCCGGCTGGAACCTGTCATTCTGAGCGCAGCGAAGAATCTCCGTCTCGTTCGGGTCCAAGACGAGACTCTTCGCTGCGCTCAGAGGGACCAAAAACCTTGTGGCAGACTACCGAGCAAAACAGGAGAGGCCGCTATGACCACCCATCAGTTCACACCCACGCACTATCACACCGCCATTGGCTCCCACGAGCCGGTCCTGCGCATCGCCCCCGGCGACACCGTGATCACCACCACGGTGGACGCGGGCGGGCACAATGCGCGCAACGAGCAGGTCGCGCCCTTCGGCAACCCGCAGACCGGCCCCTTCTACGTCGAAGGCGCCGAGCCGGGCGACACGCTGGTGGTCCACCTCGACCGCATCACGCCCAGCCGGGCCACCGGCTTCACGGCGACGGTCCTCGCGCCGAACGTGGTCGATCCCACCTTCGTGCGGGAATTGCCCGACAGCGCCCTGGCCGATTGGCGCATCGACCTGGCCGCCGGCACCGCCACCCTGGCCGATCCTCCACCCGGCCTCGGCGCGCTCAGCTTGCCGCTGGCACCCATGCTCGGCTGCTTCGGCGTGGCCCCGCCACGCGGCCAGGCCATCTCGACCGCCACCTCCGCCGAGCATGGCGGCAACATGGACTATCGCGGCTTCGTGAGCGGGGTCACGGTCTACTTCCCGGTCTTCGTGCCGGGCGCGCTGTTCCACCTGGGCGACGGCCACGCCATTCAGGGTGACGGCGAAATCGTGGGCACGGGGATTGAGATCTCGATGGAGGTACAGTTCACGGTCGAACTCCAGAAGGGTAAGCGCAGCGGCTGGCCGCGCGGCGAGGACGCCGAATACATCTTCACCGTGGGCAACGCCCGCCCGCTCGACCAGGCCGTGCAGCATGCCACCACCGAGATGCTGCGCTGGCTGCGCGACGACTACGGCCTGGACACCCGCGAGGCGAGCATCCTGCTGGGCCAGGCCGTCCGCTATGACCTGGGCAACGTCTACGACCCGGCCTACACGATGGTCTGCAAAATGCCTAAACGGGTCCTCGAATTGATCCGCCGGCACCCGTAAGCCAGGTGAGCAGCGGCTTTGCCACTACGATGCCCGGCGTTGCGTATATAGAGGAAAGAGACGGCGCAAAGGCGCCAGATTGGAAATAGAGAAGGAAGAGTTATGAGCTTACTACGCGCGATCCTGTGTATCGTCTTCCCGCCGCTGGCAGTCATCGACAAAGGCTGCGGGTCCATTATCATCGTCACCCTGCTGACCATCGCCGGCTGGGTGCCGGGCGTCATAGGCGCCATCTTCATCAACACGCGTAAATAAGCCAGGCACCTGGAGGAAAGCACAGGGCAGGGCGGCACTCAGCGGAGTACTGTCCTGCTCCCTTGTTCGGGGTTAGGCCGTGCCCAGCCCCAGCGCGCGCCGCAGCCAGTCCACCGTCCCCGCGATTAGCTCCTGCTCCCAGTCATAGCCCATGAAGGCGTGGTCTGCGTCCGCGATGGCGAGCACCTCGCAGGTAATTCCGGCGGCAGCCAGCGTCACGGCGGCCTGGTCCACGTCCGTCTGGGGCACGCTCTCGTCGGCGGTGCCGTAGGCGATCAGCACCGGCCCGCGCGCCCGCTGGAGGTCAGCCAGCGGATGGATATGCGGCAAGCCCTCGTAGAACTGGCGGCCCACGATGTTGCCCCACATTTCGGCCACGTCCCGCCCGGCCACCTGGCGGAACGCCGGCTGCCAGTCAAACCCCGCTACCGGCGCGCTCGACCAGAGCGCCACCGCGGAGACCCGCGGGTCGCGCCCGGCCAGGGATGCGGCGATAGCCCCGCCCCAGCTCATGCCGCATAGCGCCAGCCGGGCCGGGTCCACATCGGGCTGGGTAGCGAGATAGTCGAGCGCCGCCCGCGCGTCGGCCATGTCTGCCGCCGGGGTCATGTCCACCGTCTCGCCTTCGCTGTCGCCCCGACCCCGGAAGTCGATGCGCACCGCCACCATGCCCGCCCGCGCCAGCGCCTCGGCCAGCTTGACGAAAATCTGGTGCGGCTGGTCCTTCGAGCCGATTAAGCCGTGGAAGATCGCCACGCCCGGCAGCCGCCCGTCCGCTGCCGCGGGCCGGTGAATCACGCCGAACACTTGCTGTCCCTCGACCTCCAGCACCACCGGCGTGCGCCGGGTAGCGCGGGCGGGTCCCTGCTGGGCCGCGTTTGTCTCAGTCACCGCTTGTCCTCCTCTCAGCGCGCCAACCATCGGAGCGCGGCAGCGCCTTCCGCCGTCCGCGCCCTTTCTATCTCCATCATATCCGCTGCCACAGAGCAGAGCTATCCGGCTAAGGAACGAGATTCGTTGCGCGTGCGGCCGTCCACGGGCCGGTTCGAAACCGGCCCTACACCACATGCCAAAACACGCGCGAGAGCGCATGCAAAACGACAACACTGACCACCGACCACCGACCACTGACCACTTGCTTCATGAATTGCTCAGAGCTTGGCGGCGTGGTATAATAGGGGCGCGCCTTTTGCCCGATGCCCAGACGCGCGTTGCGGGCAGACACGGGCGCGGCCCAGGCGTGAATACAGGAGGCACACCCGGTTGCTCGATTTCTTACGCCACACCCCAAAGAACTTCACCCTCTCGGAAGCCGATCGTGCGCGCCAGCCCGAGGTGCCCGAGAACCTGTGGGTCAAATGCACCCGCTGTAAAGAGCTAAGCTACGTCAAAGAGTTCGAGAATTCGCTCAAGGTCTGCCAGAAGTGTGGCTATCACGCCCGGCTGTCGGCGGCAGAGCGCCTGCAATGGCTGCTGGACGAGGGCAGCTTCGCCGAAATCGCGGGCGATATCGAGCCGGGCGACCCGCTGGCGTTCGTCTCCGAGGGTCAGGGCTACCGCGACAAGCTGGAGGAAGCCCAAACCAAGACCGGCATGAAAGAGGCGGTGGTCGCCGGGACCGGCGCCATTGAGAGCCTGCCCCTCACGGTGGCCGTGGTCGACTTCGGCTTCATGGGCGGCAGCATGGGCGCGGTTTACGGCGAAAAGATCAGCCGGGCCGTGGAAACGGCCATCGAGACGCACACGCCCTTGCTGACGGTGTCGGCGGCGGGCGGGGCGCGTATGCAAGAGGGCATGTTCTCGCTGATGCAGATGGCGAAGACGACCGCCGCCCTGGTCCAACTGGGCGAGGCCCACCTGCCCTACTTCTCGCTGCTCACCGACCCCTGCTTCGGCGGCGTCACCGCGTCCTACGCCGTGCTGGCCGATATTACCATGGCCGAACCCGGCGCCCTGATCGGCTTCGCCGGGCCGCGCGTCATCGAGCAAACCATCCGCCAGAAGCTGCCGGCGGGCTTCCAGACCGCCGAATTCCTGCTTCAGCACGGCATGATCGATATGGTGGTCCCGCGCCGCGAGTTGCGCGCGACCCTGGCCCGTTTACTGCGCCTCTATGGCGCTGCTGCGGAAACCGAGGCCCCGTGAGTAACGAGAAGAAGGACGACAAGCATAAGGCGCCGGACGCCCACACCCAGGAGGTGTGGAGCCGCGTGCAACTGGCACGCCACCCGGAACGGCCCCATACGCTCGACTATATCCGGCAGATCTTCACCGATTTTGTCGAACTCCACGGCGACCGCGCCTATGGCGACGACCCGGCGCTGATCGGCGGCCTGGCCCGTCTGGGCGAGCAGACCGTGCTGGTCCTGGGCCACCAGAAAGGCGCCAACACCAAGGAAAACGTGGCCCGCAACTTCGGCATGGCCCTGCCCGAAGGCTACCGCAAGGCGCTGCGCCTGATGCGCCATGCCGAGAAATTCGGCTTCCCCGTGGTCACGTTTATCGACACGCCCGGCGCCAATCCGGGGCTGCAATCCGAGGAGCGCGGCATGGCCCTCGCTATCGCCGACGACCTGCTGGCGATGCTGACCCTGCGCGTGCCGGTGGTCGCCGTGGTCATCGGCGAAGGGGGCAGCGGCGGCGCCCTGGCGATCAGCCTGGCCGACCGCATCCTGATCCTGGAAAACGCCATCTATTCGGTCGCCAGCCCGGAGTCGGCGGCGGCCATCATGTGGCACACAGCGGCCCAAGCGCCCCGCGCCGCCGAAGCGATGCGCATCGGCGCTCAGGACCTGCTGACCTTCGGCATCGCCGACCGGCTCATCCCGGAGCCGGAGGGCGGCGCGCACACCGACGTGCCGCTGATCATGGAGCGGGTCGGTACTGCCATCCGCGAGGAACTGGACAGCCTGGAGCAGGCGCTGGGCAAGCGCCGGGACGCCAACATGCGCAAACTCCTGGCCGCCCGGCGCGCCAAGTACATGCATATCGGCGTCTTCACCGACGCCGGCACCCCGGCCAGTCCGGTGCCGGGCGAAACCGGCAAGCGCCGCAACGGCCGCGGAAACCACGACTCTCTGCCGCCAAGCGGGGTAGATGTGCTGCCGGCGGAACTGCCGACCGGGGAGGATCACGCGTAGCCGCGCGGCAGCCGGAAAGCAACAAACCCGACCTGGAGGTCGGGTTCTGCCGGGCTATCGGGTGCCGAAGGTGGGATTCGAACCCACACGGGTCTCCCCACACGCTTTTGAGGCGCGCGCGTCTGCCGTTCCGCCACTTCGGCGCAGCTACAGTATACAGAATTGTGACACCCATCGTCAAGGATCGATCCGCGGATAGCGGCGCACGCCGCCGCCGGATTGCAGGAACTGCATGGACGAGCTAGAGCAAATCGCCGCCGCACAAAAAGGCAGCCTTGGCGCCTTCAACGATCTGGTCGCCCAGTATGAGCAGCGCGTCTACAACCTCTGCTTCCGGATGCTGGCGAGTCCGGATGCCGCCGCCGATGCCACGCAGGAGACCTTCCTCTCCGCCTGGCAGGCCATTGGCCGTTTCCGCGGCGGATCGTTCAAGTCCTGGCTGCTGCGCATCGCCACCAACGCCTGCTACGATCAGCTCCGGCGGCGCCAGCGGCGCCCCACCCAATCGCTGGATCAACTGATGGGCGATGAGCAGCAGCCGCTCGATCTGCCCAGCCCCGACCGCAGCAGCGACCCCGAAGACCGCGCCCTGCAAACGGAACTGAGCCGCGAGATCCAGCGCGCCCTGAACGGCCTGCCCGAAGACCAGCGGCTGGCGATTGTGCTGGCCGATATCCAGGGCCTGAGCTACGACGAGATCGCCGAAGTGACCCATACGTCTCTGGGCACCGTCAAATCACGCATCAGCCGGGCGCGGTTTAAAATGCGCGATTCGCTGCTGGACCGTGGGGAACTATTACGCTCCAGGGCGCGTCATATAACTGGTAGTTGAGGAAGTTGGTCTCGCACTAGGTTGGTTCTATGCTGCTAAATACACCCATCAAAATATCGAAAAACGCTCCCGGCCCGCATGTGCTGGATCAACTTGCGGCGTACCTGGATTATGAGTTGCCCGAGGATCAGCGCGCGGTGGTGCGCGAGCACCTGCGGCGCTGCCCGCAGTGCGAAAACGAGCTAGCCACGCTGCGCGCCACCAAGCAACTGCTGCGCGATCTGCCGGACCTGGCTCCGCCGCGATCGTTCCGGCTCAGTCCCGAACTGGTCGCCGCCGCAAACAAGCAGAGCGCTGTCGCGCCGCTGCCGCTGGGCCGCGCTCGCCTGCCGCGCCTGGTCCTGGCGTTGCGGGGCAGCGCGGCCTGTCTCTTCGTCTTGCTGCTGCTGCTGGTCGGCACCGATTTGACCAATCGCCCGAATGCCGTCACGCTGACGGGGTCGTATGCGCCGTCTGCCGATACGGCACCCGCAGCGGCCCGCCAGATCCAGCAGTCACAACTGCTGCCGGCAACGGCGCAGCCGGCGGCCGCCGCGCCGACCAACACGACTGCGGCGGCCGCCGCTCAGGCAACGGACACGGTGGCCCCTGCGGCGGCGGCGAACGCGCCCGCCCCGAACCCGCCCCCGCAGCCCACCATGGCCGCTGCGGCCCTCGCGCCGCAAGCAACCCCCGCAGCCGGGGCCGCCGGCGGGGCGAGTTCGGGCGGAGGCGGCCCACCGCTCAACACGGAAGCAGCCGGCACAGCGGCCGCCCTGGGTGGAGCGAGTCCCGACCAAGCGACCACCGCCGTGGCGGCGGCGCCGCCCGCCGCCGGAAAGCTGGCGCCCACCGAAGGCACGTTCAGCGCCCAAACGAGCGCGATCAACCCGACCCGCGCACTAAGCACCCCGGCGGCCAACCCGCCGCTGCTCCAGTGGCTGCCCTGGGAGGTGGTGCTGGGGCTGCTGACCCTCGCCGTGGCCGGAGCCAGCATCTTCGCCGCCCGCAACCGCTAAC
>JAICKM010001062.1 GCA_025927935.1 Chloroflexia bacterium
CAGCAGCGCCTCGTGCGCCACCTCCACCGTGGGTTCCCGCGTGATCGGGTCGCGGTCGAACGTCAGCAAGCGGTACTGCCCGAACCCGTCCAGCACCGCGCCCAGCGCCTGCGCCGGGCCGAGCCCGGCCAGCTCGCTCTGGCGCCCGCGCCGCCGCGTATCCTCGACCCCCTCGCCCAACGTCACCAGCCGCAGCAACACCTGCCGCGCCAGCTCCTGCTCCGCGGGCGTGAACGTGCTGTAGATCTCCTCGGCCCGCCGCCCCAGGGCGCCGAGTATACCGCCACTCGCCTGGTAGCCCGCCAGAGTCATCTGCCGCCCGTTGCGCTGCGTGAAAAGCTCGGTCAAGGCGTGTTGCAACAGCGGCAATACCCCCGGCTGGTCGCCCACGTCCTTGATCATCGTCGCCAACAGCACCGGTTCCAGCGTCACACCGGCCCGCGCCGCCGGACGGACAATGGCCTGTTCCAGTTCCTGATTGCTCAGCGGTAACACGAGTTCCGTACCCCGGCGCATCAACTCGCCTACCTCGGGATACAGCAGCGGCCGGTCGTAGAAGTCGGCCCGTAACGTCAGGATCACGCGCAAGCGGCTGCGCGGGTCGGCCACGGCGAGCGCCAGGCTGCGCAGGAGATGGGTGCGCAGCGGATCGTCCGCGACCAGGGTGAAGATCTCTTCAAACTGGTCGATGAGCAGGACCAGTTCGGTGCCGGGGTCGGCGGGCAGCACGCGCTTGACCGCGCGGCTCAGGCCGCGGGCGTCGTCGCTCAACTGATGGATCAGGCTCTCGGGCGGGTTGACGGCCACGCGCAGCAGCGCGGCTTCCAGCTCTTCCAACGGGTGGGGGCCGGGGATCAGTTCCGTGACAAACCAGCGCTCCGCTCCGGCGAGCGCCCCGCCACGCAGCGCGGGCAGCAGCCCGGCGCGCACCACACTCGACTTGCCGCTGCCCGACGGTCCCACCACCGCCAGGAACCGCCCGGCCGGGCCGCGCTCGCCCAGCCGGGCCAATAGTTGCTCGACCAGCGCGTCGCGCCCGAAGAAGTCCGGGGCATCGGCCTCCTGGAAGGCGCGTAGCCCCTTATACGGGTTGGCCGGCTCGCCCAACGCCTCCGCCGCAACCGGCAGGGCGGGCGGGCCGGCCACCCGCGGCTCCGCCGCCACTCCGCTGGCCGCCGCGAAATCGGCCAGCAGGCTGAGCGCGTCGGGATAGCGCGCGCTGGCGGCCTTCTGTGTCGCCTGTTGGAGCACCGCGTCCAAGGCGCCCGGTAAATCAGGGCGTTGGATCCGCAACAGCGGCAACGGCTCGTACAGATGCTGGTAGAGGATATCTGTCGGCGTGACGCCGGCAAACGGTTGCTGGCCGGTGAGTAGCTCGTAGAGCAGCACCCCCAGCAGATAGATGTCGGTCTGAGGCGTGACGGGATCTTGCTTGATCTGTTCGGGGGCCATATAGGCGGGCGAGCCGACCACCGCATCGGGGGCCGTGGTGCTGGGGGCGACTTCCGTGCCAAGATCTTTGGCGATGCCGAAGTCGGCCAGGTAGGCGTTGCCCTCCTCGTCACGCAGCACGTTGGCCGGCTTGAGATCGCGATGGATGACGCCCCGGCGGTGCGCCGCGGTCAACGCCGCCGCCAGTTGCTCCAGCACGCGCAGCGTCAGGGGCAGGGCGAGCGGCCCGGCCGCCAGGGCGTCGAGGAGACTGCCGCCGCGCAGCCAGCGCATGACCAGGAAGGCGCCGGCTGGATCGCGCCAGTAATCATAGAGCGGCACAATATGGGGATG
>JAICKM010000794.1 GCA_025927935.1 Chloroflexia bacterium
CCGTGCCGCTGCCCAGCCTGAGCCGCTACCAGGAAACGCTGGCCGAGCGCAAAGGCCGCCGCCTGGGAGCGCGGCGCCACATCATGCCCGTGGACGCGGCGATGGACAGCGGGGAGTCGCCCGCCCCCATCTGGGAGCCGGATGATAGATATGACTACGATCCCGATGACGACCGCGCGCCCACAAACTGGATGGACTCGCCGGTCTATCGCATCCTGATGGGCCTGCTGCTGCTGGCGTGGACTCTGCCCTTCTTTTTGCAGATCTTCCAGTACTTCGGCGACTTCTGGGACCAATTTCTCCGTTAAGCCCCGATTCCGGTGGGCCGGTTTGAAACCGGCTCCTGGCCGCCAGGCTAATGCGCCACGCGCACCTGCATGTTCTTGACCACGCGAGCCACCAGCCAGCGCGGACTCACGCGCGGGGCCAGGGTGAAGAGCCGGTTGCGCAGCCCCGGAATAAACACCGTCCGGCCCTGTTGCATGGCCCGGTAGCCGGCCACGGCCACCGTGCGCGCGTCCATGATCGTGCCGCTGACCAGCCGCGAATCTTCCATCTGTGCCCGCCGCTGGAAGCCGGTGCGCGCCGGGCCGGGGCAGAGCGCCGTCACCGTCACGCCGGAGCCGTGGACCTCTTCGGCGATAGCCTCGGACAGGAACAGCACATACGCTTTCGTGGCGTAATAGGCGGCCATGAGCGGGCCAGGCTGGAAGGCGGCGGTAGAGGCCACGTTCAGAATCTTGCCGCGGCGGCGGGCCAGCATACCGGGCAGAAACAGCTTGCTCAGGTGGGTGAGCGCCAGCATGTTGACCTTGAGCATGTCCATCTCGGCCTGGAGCGGGATCTCGGTGAAGGGGCCGTAGGTGGCGAACCCGGCATTGTTCACCAGCACGTCCACCGGGGTCGCCTCGTCGCGCAGGGTGGCGAATATCTCATCGGGGGCGGCGGGCAAGGCCAGGTCCTTGGGCAGCACGCGCACCTGCACGCCGTACTTTGCCCGCAGTTGATCGGCCAGGCTGTTCAGCGCGCCCTCGCTGCGCGCCACCAGCACCAGATTGTAGCCGTCGCGGGCGAATAGCTTGGCGAACTCCGCGCCGAATCCGCTGGACGCGCCGGTGATCAGCGCCGTCTCGCCGCGGTGGGCTTGTGCTTGTTTAGCCATAGGTTGCGTTCTCCTTTGCTACTGCCTGGGTGATTTGTCGCCGGCGCTGTGGCCCCTCGCCGCCGCCATCCACAGCCTCACATGGCCGTTGCTCAACCGCTTGCGGTTAGGAGACGGGCTATTGATGATTGCCCGGCGGCGCGACGACTCCCCGCCGGATCGCTAAGCCGGGGGCAAGCACAAAAAGGGCCGGACGATAGTGTCCGGCCCTTTTCTTTGACGCCAAAATGCGTTACTTGGCGGCCTTATCCGTTTTGCTCAGCGTGCGCAAGCAGCGCGTGCAAACCTTGACCTTCTTGTTCACACCGTTCACATTCAAATACGCCGACTGAATGTTCGGCGCCCAGCGGCGGTTTGTTGCCCGCGCCGAGAAGCTGACGTTGTGCCCAAACATCGAATGCTTCCCGCAAATATCACAAGTACCCGTACCGGCCAATGGAATCGACCCCCTTTACTAAACAAGGTTTTTGCTGTATGATTAAGCCACCATTATCACAGCGTCGAGCTGTCAGGAGTCGAACCCCGCGCATGGCCGAAGGCGGCTCCGAAGGTCAATAATACCATAATTTGGCATTTGATGCAAGCTGACCGCCGTCCCGTGCCGTTTGCGCACCGGCGGTCATGGTGTGGAAGGGGCCGGATGGCCGGCCCCATCCCACCCACACCCGCCACACCCCAGCGAGGATACGCCACTTGAGTCCATCGAAAGAGCGTAACGAAGAGACCCCGGTCGCCCCATCGAAAGAAGGCCCGATTACTTGGATCGCCGACGGCACGGTGCCGGGGCGCGTCGAGATCACGCAGGGCGCCGTGGCGTCGTTGGCGGCGCGCGCCGTTGGGGAATGCTACGGAGTCGTGGGCCTGGCCTCGCGCCACTCGCGGCCCGCCCTGGCCGAACTGCTGCGTAAAGAAGAGAGCAGCAAAGGCGTGGAAGTCGCCATCACCAGCGACCGCGTGGTGATCGACCTGTATGTGATCCTCGAATACGGGACGCGCATCGCCACGGTGGCCGAGAACATCATGAGCAACGTGAAGTTCGCCGTGGAGCAAGCCCTGGGCACCCCGGCCGTCGAAGTCAACGTCAATGTCCAGGGTATTCGTGTTAGCGAGTAATTTACGGCAGAGAGAGGACCCAGCGTGGCCGACCTGAAAAGCAATCTCGATGTGAGCAGCGCGCCGGGCACCGGCGGAACGTGGGACGGAATCCAGTGGAAGCAGGCCGTGGCCGCCGCCAGTCGCTGGCTGGATCGCCACGCGGCGGGCATCAACGCCCTCAACGTCTTTCCCGTCCCCGACGGCGACACGGGCACGAACATGACGCTCACCCTGCAAGCCGCCGCCAAGCAGGTGGCCGGTTCGGTCAGCCACTCGGTGGCCGAGATCACGTCGGGCATGTCCTATGGCGCGCTGATGGGCGCGCGGGGCAATTCGGGCGTGATCCTATCGCAAGTCTTGCGCGGCTTCCACCGGGGCCTGGGCAACAGCGAGACGCTGGGGCCGGCGGAGTGGGCCGCCGCCATGCGCGAGGCGGCCAACACGGCGTATCAGGCGGTGCTGAAGCCGGTCGAGGGCACCATGCTGACGGTCATCCGCGAGATGGCGGACGGCGCCGAGGCCGCCGCCTCCACCGGCGACCTGCTGGCCGTGATGAGCGCGACGGTCGAAGCCGGACGGACCTCCGTCGAGCGCACGCCCACGCTGCTGCAAAAGCTGCGCGACGCGGGTGTGGTCGACGCCGGGGGCCAGGGCCTCTACGTTATCTTTGAAGGCATCTTGCGCTTCGCCCGCGGCGAGTCGGTAGATACCGGCGATATCACGACGACCGGCGGCGCGCCGCTGGAACTGGCGCCGGACGGCGTGCATGTGGCCCACGGCGAGTACGGCTACTGCACCAACTTTATCCTGGTCGGCAAGGATCTCGGTTTCCCGCAAGTGCGCGACTGGATCGCCGAGCACGGCGATTCTGCGGTGGTCGTGGGCGACGACCGGCTGATCAAGGTCCATGTGCA
>JAICKM010000508.1 GCA_025927935.1 Chloroflexia bacterium
CTTGCCGTAGTCCATCAGGCGGCAGACCGGGGGCACGGCATTGGGGGCCACCTCGACCAGGTCGAGATCGCGCTGGCGGGCCAGGTTCAATGCGTCGCGGGCGAACATGATGCCCATCTGCTCGCCGTTTTCGTCGATCACGCGCACCTCGCGTGCGCGAATGCGATCGTTTACCCGCAGTGTTTTGGTGATAGTAGACTCCTCTCCTACATTTCCGGCAATGCCTGCAACGGAAACGGAAAACAGCCGTCAGTTAGCAGCACACCGTGTTCCCGTCAGGAGTGGTAGGGAGAGTGCTTGCCGGAACCGAAGGCTTATCAAATACCTGCATAATCTTAGCATATGCAATACTATAACGTCAATAGCCGGCATGTTGGATGCAGGCACAATCCGCCTAACGACCGACCGCTGCGGCGGGTCCTGCCGGCCGTCTCACATCCGTTCCTAAGTTCACCGCGAAGGAATGAAGAACGCGAAGATTTTTTAGATTAGTTTTGTGCTTCGCGTCTTCCCTGGAAAGGCGGAAGGATGGGTAGCAAGCGGATCGTTGTATACTCTTGACAGGCACCTGTAACCGTGTTATAATAAGTGTACTAACTACACTAATGAGGAGTTGGCATGGCGGAGAACAGCGAGCGGCAAGCGGCGGAGCGCAGCACAGCGGAAGGTTACGATGTCACCCGCTACCAGCGCCCGTCGGTCACGGTGGATCTGGTGATCCTGACCATCCAGGACGCCGACCTGAAGGTGTTGCTGGTGCGGCGCGGCCAGTGGCCCTACGAGGGCATGTGGGCGCTGCCGGGCGGCTTTGTCCACATGGACGAGTCGCTGCACGAGACGGCGCGGCGCGAACTGGCCGAGGAAACCGGGCTGGCCGGCGAGGATATCTACCTGGAGCAGCTCTACACCTTCGGCGAGCCGGGCCGCGACCCGCGCACCCGCGTCATCACGGTGGCCTATTTCGCCCTGGTGCCCGCCGATGTGAGCCGGCGCCTGCGCCCTGGCACCGATGCCGCCGCCGTGCGCTGGTTCTCGGTCTACCATCTGCCCGATCTGGCGTTCGATCATGCGCGCATTGTGGCCCTGGCGCTGCAACGTCTGCGCGGCAAACTCGATTGGACGCCCATCGCGTTTCGCCTGCTGCCGGAGCAGTTCACTATGAGCCAGCTACGCAGCGCCTATCAGATCATCCTCGACCGGGAGTTGGATAAGCAGAACTTCAGCAAGAAGATGCTGCACAGCCGGTCCAAGGTGATCGAGCCGGTGCCGAACGCCCTGGTCACGGGGGCGCACCGCCCGGCGCAACTCTACCGCTTTGTGGAAGAAGGTCGTTATGAGTGGGGCGCCACCGCCGGAGATCAGCCGTAAGGGGCGCCCAGAGGGAGCAAATACCATGACTACGGATGTTCAGACCTTGAAGACGACTACCACCCCCCGCAGTGGCCGGGAGTTGCTCGCCGGTAGCGGGCCGTTTCTCGATTGGCTGGGCGATTGGTATGATCGCCTGCCCACCGTGCCGCTGGGCGATGTGATCCGCGATCCGGCGCGCACCGCGCTGGTCTCGGTCGATATGATCAACGGCTTCTGCTACGAAGGCCCGCTCAGCGGTCCGCGCGTGGCCGGTATCGTCGACCCGATTGCCGCGCTCATGCAGGCCGTCCATGACGCCGGGGTGCGTCGCTTCGTCCTCACCCAGGATACCCACGACCCGGCAGCGCCCGAATTCGCCCAATGGGGGCCGCACTGCATCCGCGGCACCAGCGAGGCCCAGACGGTCGCGCCGTTCACCGCGCTGCCCTTCGCCGGGGAGTTCCTGGTGCTGGAGAAAAACAGCATCAGCAGCAGCCACAGCACCGGCTTTGATGCCTGGCTGGACGACCCGGCCCAGGCCGCCGTCGATACGTTCATCGTTGTGGGCGACTGCACCGATCTTTGCACTTACCAACTTGCCATGCATCTGAAGATCCGCGCCAACGCGGCGGGCCGCGAGGTCCGCGTGGTGGTGCCCGAAGACTGCGTGCAGACCTTCGACATGCCGGTGCCCACGGCGCAGCAGCTAGGCATCTTGCCGCATGACGGCGACCTGCATCACCTCTTCTTCCTCTACCACATGGCGCTCAACGGCTGCGAAGTTGTCCGCCACATCGCCGCCCTCACCCCCGCTGGGTGATTGTGGGCCGTGCCCACGTATTGGGCACCGCGAAGACGCGAAGAACAAGATTTATATAAATGATCTTCGCCTCCTTCGCGTCTTCGCGGGGAAATCGTGAACGGATCTAAGAGCAAAGTGATTGCCAGCCAGGGATCTTTGCTGTATACTGCACGGCGTGTGGCTTGACCGGTTGGGCGGCCTGAAACGGCTCCTGTTGTTCGTGTGGCGCACGGTCCCGATGACCTCGCGTATCCGATCCATGCTCTACTGGCTCATCAGTACCAAGTATGGAATCGGCGTGCAGGCGTTGGTCTTCGACGAGGCCGGGCGCCTGTTGCTGTTGCACCATACCTACAAGGGGCGCTATCCCTGGGGCTTGCCCGGGGGCGGCATGGGCCGCGGGGAGACGACCGCCGAGGCGACGCTGCGCGAGTTGCGGGAAGAAGCCGGGCTGCACGGCACGATTCAGGCGCTAATCGGAGTGGAAACACACCCCCACCGGCTCGTGATCGAGATTTTCTATCTCTGCCGGGCGCACGGGGGCACGTTTCACCCAAACGCCGAAATCGCCGCCTGCGCCTATTTTGCGCTCGACGCCTTGCCGCCCGACCTGGAGCCGCGGTTGCGCCGGATCGTCCTGGCCTATGCCGCCACGGGCCGCTTGCCGGTACGCCCAAATTGAGCCGCGTAGCGGCACTATCCTTGCTGAGGCCCCTGCGGGCCGGGCGCGGTTAGGTACAGCGGGATTTGTGCTGTGTGACGCCGGCATGCCGGGCCATCCGTCGCTATCGAGATTGTATTGAGCCTGTATTGAGACTGTCACCGAGGAGATCTATGCTACGCTGCCTCTCTGATCCGTCCGCCGTTTCACGGGCGCGCCTGGCCGGGCGCGTCCGGCGTCTTGCGCCGGCCCTGCTCGTGCCGCTGCTCTTGCTCGCCGCGTGTACCTCGCCGACGATCCGCAACGATCCAGCCTCCGTCGGCAACTACGAGGTCAGCATCCGCGTCGATCCGCCCAGTCTGCAATACGGCCAGAAGGCGACGATCAATTACGCTTTTACCGATAAAACCACCGGCAAGCAGGTCACGAACTTGCCCCTGGTGCAGAATGCCACCGTGCATACCGTGCTGGTGAACCACGACATGAGCTATTTCCGCACCGGCCAGGCGGCCGGCCCGGTGGGCGGCGCCTACCCGGTCAACCTGCACTTCGGTGACCCCGACTCCTACCGGCTCTATGCCGAATTTACCACCGGCTACACCCCGACCCAGCGGCTCGTCTACACCCATACACTCCAGTTCGGCCTCAACGCCCCGTCGCTGGAGGTGCCGGCCCCGCTGGTCGAGAGTCCCACCCCGCGTCAAAAATCCTTCTATGGTGTGGCTGTCGGGTTGGACGCCGGCGGCCCGATCAAGGCCAACGAGTCGACCACGTTTCACTATACGCTCACCACTGCGGAGGGCGGCCAGCCGATTCGCGATCTGGATCCGTATAACAGCGCCGCTGGGCATCTCTACATCATCAGCGCCGACGGCGAAGAGTATGAGCATCTGGTGGCGGCGGAGTCGGTGGCGGGCCTGGGCAATGCCCAGTACGAGCCGACCAGCGGCGGCATGACCGGCTCGACCAGCGGCAACCCGGTGGCCCCCGGCCAGCCCGGCGCGACCGCGCTCCCCGGTGAGGTCACGCCCACCGCCGGGGCGACCCCGGTCGCCGGGGCCACCCCTGCCCCCCGCCCGCCCCTGGGGCCGGGCCTGACCTTTGAGCATAAGTTCAGCAAGCCCGGCCTCTATAAAGCCTGGCTGCAATTCCTCTGGCACGGCCAGGTCGTGACGGCGGACTACGTGGTGCGCGTCCAATAGCGACCCGGCCCACCCGCACAGCGCCCTGCCTCATCGGGCAGGGCGCTTTTGTTTGTCCGGGCGAGTTGTTATACTTAGGGTATCGGTACAATAGGGAAAGGTACGTCGTGATGGTCCAGCCGAATAATCCGATTAGTGCGCCTGCCCCGCTCGTGGACGACCCCGCCGCGCTCAAGGCGGCCATTGTCGCCCAGGCGCACGCGCTCGGCTTCGACCTGGTGCGCGTGACCAGCGCCGATCCATTCCCGGCGACCTCCGCCGTCCTTCACGAGCGGATCGACGCCGGGCTGTTCAGCGGCCTGCCCTGGTTCAGCCACGACCGCGCCGCCGTGGCCGCCGATCCCGCCAACCTCCTGCCGGAGATCCGCAGCATTGTCTCCCTCGGCATCAGCTACCTGACCCGCGGCGAGCGCGACGCCACGGCGCCCGGCGATCCGCATGGCCGCATCGCCCGCTATGCCTGGGGCCAGGACTACCACGACGTGTTCAAGGTCCGGCTGCGCGCTTTGCACGCCTTTGTTGAAGACCAGTTGGGCCGCCCGGTTGGCGCCCGCGCCCTCAGCGACACCGCGCGCATCACCGACCGCGCCGTGGCCCAGCGCGCGGGCCTCGGCTGGTACGGCAAAAACACCAACCTGTTGACCCACGAGTACGGCTCCTGGGTGCTGCTCGGCGAACTGCTGCTCGACGTGGCCCTGCCGCCCGACGCGCCGTTGCGCACGCATTGCGGCGCCTGCACCCGCTGTATGCCCGCCTGCCCGACCGGCGCTATTACCGCACCCGGCGTCGTGGACAGCGACCGTTGCATCTCATACCTGACCATCGAGCTACGCGGACCGATCCCGCGCGACCTGCGCCCGCTGGTCGGCAACTGGATCTTCGGCTGCGACATCTGCCAGGAAGTCTGCCCGGTCAACGCCCGCCGCGACCCGCCCGACCACCCGGAGTTCCAGCCGCGCCCGGAAACCGGCTCCAGCCCGGCCCTGATCCCGCTACTGGCTCTAACCGAAGACGAGTTCCGGGTGCGCTTTCGCGGCAGCCCCATCCGCCGCGCCAAGTGGGCCGGGCTGCGCCGCAACGTCTGCGTCGCCCTCGGCAACCTGGGCGACCCCGTGGCCGTCCCCGCTTTAGCTACGGTGCTAAACGAAGAACCGGCCCTGGTCCGCGGCCACGCCGCCTGGGCGCTGGGCCGCCTGGGCGGCGCTGATGCCCGGGCCGCCCTCCAGGCACGCGCCGCCGTCGAACCCGACGCCTGGGTGCGTGAAGAGCTTGATCTGGCGCTCGCCGCTATATAGCACCCGGTTTCCCTACCCC
>JAICKM010000438.1 GCA_025927935.1 Chloroflexia bacterium
CGGCATCCTGGCGAGCGCCCTGCAACGGAGCGGTCCCGGCGACAACTGGTGGGGCCTGGGACTGGGCTGGGGCGCGGGCGCCGCGCTGTACATAACGGCCAACGCCTTGCGCTGGGCGTTTAGCTTGCTGCGCTATCGCCCGGTGCGCCGCTTCGGCCTGCTGATCGGCTATGGCCTGACCGGGCTGGCGCTGGTGCTGCTCTTCGCGCTGCCGAGCGCCTGGGCGCAGATCGTGTTCTGGCCCGCGGCCTGGACCAGTGGCCTAATTGTGGGCGGCGCGGGGCTGACCTGGCCGGCACTGGTCGGATTGATCGTGACGGCGGCGCTGGCCGTGGGTGGCATGTACGCCGTGGCGCGCACGACGATGCTGGTCCGGGCCCTGGAGGAAGGGCGGCTGGGCGGCGACGTGCGCGCAGCCTCGCGGGGCGGGGCGTCGGCGGCGGCGGAAGCGCAGTTGCAGCTACACGTGGCCCGGCGCTATGCGGCGGGGCGCTTGCCCGCGGGCATCCCGGCCGCGTGGGCCGCCCGGCTGACCGGCCCCGGCGGGGCGCTCATCTATCGCCAGTGGCTGCGGGCGCTGCGGCTGCCCTGGGGGCAGCGCTTGTTTGCGGTGGCCGCCTTGCTGGGGCCGGCCAGCGCCACACCCATCGCGCTCGCCACCCTGGTCCATACGGGCGCCCAGTTCGCGATTATCGCCCAGGTCGCCGTCTTCGCCAACCTGCTGTTGTTGGGGCGCGGGGTGGCGATGCTGCGCCGCGAACTGGCCCACCCGGAATTCTTCGCCGGGTGGCCCGCGAGCCGCCGGCAGATGCTAGCCTATCATCTGCTGCCGGGCTTTGGCTTGCCGCTGCTCTGTGGCGAAGTGGTCTTGCTGCTGGCCGGGGCGACGGTCCTGGGCTGGGGCCTGGTCCTGCCCTGGTTGGTGCTCTGGCCGCTGCTGATGGCGGCGAACGGCGTCATCGTGCTGCTGGACTTCGAGCGCATGCTACGCCGCTGGCCGGCCACAGCGGAAACCGTACCCAATGTCGGCCCCGTCGTGCTGGTCGCGGTGGTGGTAGTCTGGATCACCACCGGCCTGGGAGGGTTGCTGCCAGGCCTGGTCGCCACGGCGGTGGTGGTCGGCGCGGACACGCTGCTGGCCGGCGGCTCCGGCGCAACCGCGCCCGTGGCGAGCCAGGACGCGAGTCCGGGGCGCCCCGCTTAGGATCGGCGCAGCATCTTCATAGCGCCGTCCTGGCTGTTGCGCTCCCGCTGCCCTGCCCATCGCCCGACCGGTGCTGGTGCCCGGCGGCCCGCAAAGGCGGACCTGGTGCTCGTCGCCGGCCCAGCAACGGGCCTGGCGCCGCTGCCCGGCTCAAGATCCAACGGATCGCTATTTCTTGCGATACTGTAAGTTGCCTGCGCCGCCCCTTCTTGTGACCGGTGAAACCCCGCGTCGTCATCTCTGCTATAGACGATTTACGCTTGAATAAGCTCGATTAGCGTTTGGCCGTTACTGTTATCACGGCCATACCCATCCGTGACGCATCGGTGGGGCCGAGTTGCCGGTACGCGGAACTGGCCTCTAATTTGCTTAGTAAATTCTCGGTGGCGGGCACCTTATCAGCCCCGGCTCCATCGGCATTATTCGATAGTTCATCGCGAAGCACACCCAGGACAGATCGCCCCATCGACAAATGGCGCTATTGCTCGGTGGCACGCAGATATCGGCGGGATAGGAGCAAAATGACACCGGCGTCATCGCTCCGCAGTTGGCCCCGTTCGGATCTGGATTGTTTAGCCGGTCCGTGCGACGCAGGATTTTACCTCACCCACCAGGAGCAAACGGATGGCTAGCCTCCGCTCTCGCCTCACAAACGTCTTATTATTGGCCGCGCTGGTCCTCAGCGCCCCGGCCGGCATGGCCTTCGCGCCCGGCGCTACCGCCGGGGCCGGTGCGCTTCAGCCCTACATCGTCCAGGCTTCCACCGCTGATGCCGCCGCCGCCGCCGTCGCTGAGGCGGGCGGCACCGTCCGCGCCCGCTTGGGCCTCATCAACGGCGTGGCCTCCGCGCTGGATGCGGCCGCCCTGGCCCGGCTCCACGCCACGCCCGGCATTACGCTGCACCTCGACGGCGGTGTGCGGAAAGCGGACGACGGCCATGAGACCGACACGCGGGGCTACTTGCTTTATCCGGCCGCCGCTACCGATGTGACCCTGTTGCAGCAGCAGACGGTCACTGGCCCGCGCACCACCTGCGCCAATCGCCAGGTGACGGTGTCCACGACCACGCAGGAACGGCAGCCGCTCCAGGGCTGGGGTGTGACCGTGGCCGTGGTTGATTCCGGCCTGGTCAACGCCGACAAACCGGGCGATTGGAATTACCAGGACCCGGCGACCGGCACGCTGGTGGCCGAAAAGGCCGGGCGTTGCTTTGTCTATCGGGACTTCCTGCCGCGCAGCGCGGCCAACGGCAACAGCGGGGCCGCCGCCAATAACAGCGTCGATCAGAACGGTCACGGCACGCACGTCATCTCCACCATCACCGATAACCGGACGACCCGGCTGGCCGCCAACGAGCCGCCCGCGCCGGTGGGCGTGGCGCCGCAGGTGAACCTGCTGGTGGCCCGCGCCCTGGACGGCACCGGGGCCGGCTCCTATTCGGATGTGATCGCGGCCATCGACTGGATCGTCAGCAACAAGACAACGTACAACGTGCGCGTGCTCAACCTCTCGCTCTATGCGCCGGTCCAGGGGCCGTACTGGGCCGACCCGCTGAACCAGGCTGTCATGCGCGCCTGGCAAGCGGGCATCGTCGTCGTCGCCGCCGCGGGCAACAGTGGCCCGGACGCCGGGACGATTACCGCGCCGGGCAACGTGCCCTACGTGGTCACGGTGGGCGCCGTCAAGAGCGGGCGCTATACCGCCGGGGGCGACGACGAACTGGCCGCCTACTCCAGCCGCGGGCCAACCGAGTCGGCCTTCGTGAAGCCGGATGTGCTGGTGCCCGCGTCGCGCACCATCGCGCCCATGCCCGATAACTCGATCCTGGCCCAGCAGGTTGTGGCCGGGCGCATCGAGCAACGGGCCGACCCGGTCTACCAGGTGACGAAGGTCAAGGACAACATCAACTATTATCAGCTCAGCGGCACATCCATGGCGGCCGCCGAGGTGAGCGGGATCGCCGCGCTGATCATGCAAGCCAATCCGAGCCTGACCAACAATCAGGTCAAATACCGGCTGGTCAGCACGGCCCGCGCGGCCCTCGATGCGAGCACCGGCGCCGCGGCCTACAGCGTCTGGGAGCAGGGCGCGGGGCTGGTGAACGCCCCGCAGGCGGTGTTCACGACCACGACGACCGCCGCGAACACCGGCATGGATATCGGCCAGGATCTGACCAGCACCACGCATTACTGGGGCTACACCACCTGGGACCCGGCGACGAGCACATTCCAGTTGATCGACCCGATCACTGGGGGGGCGCTGACCACCTGGGATGGCGCGAGCGGGGTCTGGACCGGGGCGGGCCGTATCTGGGCAGGCGCCGGGCGCATCTGGGCGGGGGCGGGCCGCATCTGGGCGGGGGCCGGGCGCATCTGGGCCGGGGGCACGACCTCCTGGGCGGGCAGCGATTCGCTCTGGGCGGGGGCGGGCCGTATCTGGGCGGGCACAGCGGGCGGGGCCTCGCTGGCCGGCGCCTCCACCGCCGAGTCCCTCGTGCCCGATCCCTGAACCGCGCCCGGCGGCAAGCGCAAAGAGTGGGGGTTGTTGCTCCCCCCTTTTTGTGTGCGGGGCAGCCTGTCAATCAGGATTTGTCATTCTGAGCGCAGCGAAGAATCTCCGTCTTGTCGCTCCTACGACGAGACTCTGAGCGCAGCGAAGAGTAACAGGCCAGGTGCGACCGACGACCGTTGCGGGCGATTACAACTCCGCTGCGGGGGAAGCGGCGAGGGTCGCGGCCAGCTTGCGCGTGCGGGTGGCTTCGGGCACGTTTTGCAAGCGGGTGAACAGAGCTTCGCTGGCCGCCAGTAACTCGCGCACCCGCTGTGGATCCCCCTGCGCGAAGGCGATCTGAGCGGCGAGGCGCTGGAAGCGGCCATATTCCTCGCTGTCGGGATCGCCTGCGCGCGCCTGGGCCTGCCGGCAGGCGTGGGCCGCTTCCACAAGATCGCCCCGTTGCAGCGCGATCTCGCCGAGCGCCGTCCACACGTCCAGCGCCACCACGCCGACCTGCAACTCCTCGGCGATGGCCCGGCTCTGGGTCAGGGCGACGACCGCCGCATCCCACTCGGCCAGGCCGCTGAGCACCCGGCCCAGGTTGAGCAGCGCCTGCATCTGAGCATAGCGGTCGCGCACTTCCGCGGCCAGCGCCAGCGCCTGGCTAAAATAGGCCCGCGCTTGCTCGTAATCTTCCTGATCATAATACGCGTAGCCGACGGTGATGGCGGCGATAGCTAGGTCGCGCCGGCTGGCGCTGCGCTCGTAGATTTCCATCGCCTGCAAGCCGTAGCGAATCGCGTCGGCGGGCAAGCCCTGGCTCTCGGTGATCAGCCCCAGGTTGTTGAAGGCGTGCGCCTGACCCACCAGGTCGCCGCTTTGCTGAGTTGCCGCCAGGCTTTGCGCGACATAATGGTGCGCGCGATCCATATCGCCGCGCGCCCAGGCCACGCCGCCCAGCCGGTTATGGATGCGCGCCTGTTCGGTATAGGCAGGCAGGTTGTCGATTTGGGCCAGCGCTCGTTCCAGGAACTCCTGCGCCCGTTCCAGGTTGCCCTGGCGGAAGTGGACCCAGCCGATGTCGCTGAGAATCTCCGCGTGTTCGCGCATAGCCAGGGTGTCTGGCGCCCCGGCGATCATGTCCTCAGCACGGGCTAGCCGGCCCAGCGCCTGTTCCAGGTCGCCTTGATGCTCGTAGGTGCGGCTGATCTTGCGCTGGAGCAGCGCCTGGCGGACCGGGCGATCCGGGCGCGGGCTATTGTCGAGCACCTGATTGAGGCACTGGTATTGGTCGCGGGCGGCGGGGTAATCGCCGGTCAGATCGAGCACATCGCCAAGGTTCTCATAGAGCGTCGCGGCGGCATCCAGATCGGCGGGGAGGGGGTCACGGTTGGCCCACGGGGCCACGGCGAGTGCCTGGTGGTAGAGGTCGCGGGCCTCGCTGTGGGCATCGCGGGCCTGGGCTTGCCGCGCCGCGCGGAGAAAGTGCGGGAAGGCGCGCTCCCCCTGCTCGGCCAACTGATAGTGCTGAGCCAGCATCACCCGGTAGGTGTCCATCTCACCGGCGTAGACCTGCTCGATAGCCGCGGCGACCTGGGCGTGGAGGGCGCGGCGGCGGGCGAACAGCAGGCTGCTGTAGGCTACATCGCGCAGCAGCGGGTGTTTGAACTGGTAGGTCGTCTGAAACGCGCCTTCTTCCGGCTGGATGATTGACGCGGCAATAAGCGCGTCGAGTCCGTGCTTCAGCGACCGGCGCAGCGGGATCAGCGCGGCCAGGATCGGCTCGCTGAAGCGCACGCCGATAACGGCGGCGATCTGGGCCAGTGTGCGCGTGTCTTCGTCGAGCCGGTCGAGGCGCGCGATCAGCAGTTGTTCGACATGGGCCGGGATGGTGGCGCTGTCCACGGGCCGGGTGCAGATCCACTCGCCCGCGCCGTCGCGCTTGAGGGCGCCGGACTCGATCAAGTAGCGCACGGTCTCTTCCATGAAGAGGGGCGTGCCGTCGGTCCGGGCGATGAGCGGCTCGATTTCGGGCGGCGCGGGACCGCCAAGCAATGCCTGTAGTAGCGTGGCGCTGTCCTGGGTGGTCAAGGGACGCATGGCGATGGTGACGGTGTGCGGCAGCACCTGCCAGGGTTCGGCGAGATGGGGCATGGAGCGATAGACCAGCAGCAGCAACAGGGGATACCCGGATAGCTCCGTGGCGAGCCGCGCCAGCAGGGCATGGCTGGATGCATCCACCCATTGCAAGTCGTCGATAGCCAGCACGAGCGGTTGGCGGCGGGCCAGGGCCAGGAAGATCATCACGATCAGGTCGTGGAGGCGGGCGCGGCGCTGCTC
>JAICKM010000863.1 GCA_025927935.1 Chloroflexia bacterium
ATCGGGGCGACGCGCGCCCTGTATGACCTCTTCCGGCCTGATTATGAGGAACGGGGCGACCTGTGGAACCGGCGCAACCCAGATGGTGGGACCACGCATGAAGATCCGCTGCCCAATCAACCGAACTATGTTTATGTACGCGTGCGCAACCGGGGCTACCAGGCCACCAATCCGGTGACGATCAGCGGCTACTACGCCCCCCAGGCCCCCAATCTCGTCTGGCAACAGGGCGGGGGCTGGCAGCCGATGACCCCGCCGGTCACGCCCTTCACGGTGCCGTTAGGCGCGCTGGGTAGCGGCACCGAGACGGCAGTGGTCGGGCCTTTCGAGTGGACGCCGGATAACTCGCCGCAATCCTGCCTGCTCATGACCGCTAACGCGCCCGGCGACCCCAGCAATATCGATCCGGCTTGCACCTTCCCGTGCGCCCTGGGGCCGACGCCGTTGGATCAACTGGCCCGCTTCGATAACAATATCGCTGTGCGGACAGTCTGAACGGCGCCCAGCGATTCTTGGCGTCCTTCGCGCCTTTGCCCGCACGGATGGCTGCGCGGAAAACGAGTTGACAGCGCGCGGAAATGCAGCTATACTGAACCCCAATCCACGTCTCTGCTGCGCTACTCCATTTTTGCCTGGTACACGTGCTATTTCCTTACACCGGCCAGCGCCGAAGCGGCTGACTTTGCTGGGGAGAGAGACTGATGACCAATATCAATCCCGATGATCTTGATTTTCTACCGGCTAAAATTGTCGCGGACTTGCAGGCACCGCCACCAGGCGTGATCGCGGTCTGGGGCTATCTAGGCCAGGCGCCCGCCCGCTCCGGTCCCATCCCGGTGGCGATGCCGCCCGCTGTGGAGACCGCCACGGCGACCGTCGATCCCCCGCCCGACACCTATTGGCGGTTGTACCGCACCCTGCTCTTTAACGAATACCTGGAATTCCGCGACTCCGATGTCGTCTTTTACCAGAAGGTCCGCGAAGCCGATACCTGGGCCGGCACGGTGGTCTGGCTCAAAGAAGGCGCTCCGCTGCACCATGTACAGACCGAGGCAGTGGAAGCGCAACGCGGTTTCTTGCAGGGCGACATCGCGAGCAGCGCGGCGGGCCAACCGGGGATGCAAGGAGGAGCCGGGGGATCGTTCCTGTGCAATGGGGCGGGCGGATCATTCCTGTGCGGCGGGGCGGGCGCTTCATTTATGTGCGGCCCCAATGCGCCAGGCTCGTTCCTGTGCGGTGGGGGCGGCGGCTCGTTCCTGTGCAATGGGGCGGGCGGCTCGTTCCTGTGTGGCGGAGCGGGGGGTTCGTTCCTGTGCGGCGGGGCGGGCGGCTCGTTTGTCTATTGCTAATCGGGATGTAGCCCACCACCGTGATCCGGATGCGCAGCCAGGCCGGTTTGCAACCGGCCCCTACAACGCAAAATCGCCGTGGCCGTCTACTAGATTCCCAGTCGCCATGATCGCACGCTCTGTTACAGATCGCCCATGCTGACCCCGGCGGAGGTCGTGCCGTACCTGCTGCGGCACGACCTGGTCCGCCCGCAGACAGTGGTGGCGGGCGACGTGCAGGTGTTCGACGCCACGCGGCGCAACGCCAACTATAAGGTCGTCAGCGCGGGCAGCGCGTCGTACCTGGTGAAGCAGGGGGTGGGGCCGGAGCGCGCGGCGATGGTCGACGGCGAAGCCGCAGTCTATCGGATGCTGCATGGGGACGGCGGCCCCGCCGGGCGGCGCTTCGGGCGGTATCTGCCGCGCCTCTGCCTGCACGATCCCGCGGACCACGTCCTTGTGCTGGAGCTATTGCGCGAGGCGCAAGACCTCCAGGCGTATCACCAGCGCCGGGGCCGTTGCTCGCTTGCGCCGGCCGCCGCGCTGGGCCGGGCGCTCGGTTCGCTGCACCGGCTGCCCGGCTCACCGGGCGCGGGCGGCGCGGCGGCGATTCCCGTCCGGCCCGCGCCCTGGGTGCTCGCCATCCATCGCCCCGACCTGCCCCTCTACCACGCCGCCAGCCAGGCCAACCTGCGCCTGATCGCCACTATCCAGCGCTTCCTGCAATTTGGCGGGCTGCTGGATGCGTTGCGCGGGCTCTGGCAGCCACGGGCGCTGGTCCACTACGACATGAAGTGGGAGAACGTGCTGGTGGCGCCCGCTGGTGCGCACGGGCGGCGCACGATCAAGCTGATCGATTGGGAGGCGGCGGGCTGGGGCGACCCGTGCTGGGATGCCGGTTCGGTGTTCGGGGAATACCTGAGCTTCTGGTTGCTGTCGATCCCCATTACCGGGGTGGACCCGCCGGATCGCTTCCTCGAACTGGCCCGCTACCCCCTGCCCGGCATCCAGCCGGCGATGCGCCGGTTCTGGCAGGCGTATGTCCGGCAGATGCGGCTGGATGGCGAGATGGAGCGCCAGTGGCTGCTGCGGTCGGTGTGCTACGCGGCGGCCCGCCTGGTGCAGACGGCGTTCGAGCAAGGCCAGGGCGCGGTGCAACTGACGGGCAACGCACTCTGTTTTCTGCAAGTCAGCCTCAATATGCTGCAACGCCCCGACGAAGCCGCCGTTCACCTGCTGGGCATCCCCCTGGCACCGGGGCCGCCGGCATGAGCGCTTACCGGGACCAGATCGCCGCCGTGGTGCAGGCCGTGACGTTCCCCACGCCGAACGCCTACACCTGGTTTGGCGTGCGTTCGCCCCGCTTGCCGGCGGGCATCCGGCGTGCGCTGACGCCGGCTACCGGCCGCAATTACCTGCTCTACCAGTTGCAGGCGCAACTCTACCGCGATTTCTACAGCGCGGGCGGCGCGGTGCCCGGCGCG
>JAICKM010000294.1 GCA_025927935.1 Chloroflexia bacterium
CGTGGTGGTATAGCTGGGCCCTTCCGTGCCGTAGGTCGTGCTCGGGGCGTAGCTGCTGGTGCTCGCCGTGTAGTCGGTGGGCGCGGGGGCGGTGTAGTCCGTCGTCGCCGGGGCGGTATAACCGGTGTCCGTGGTGGTGCTGCTGACGCTGGTGGTATCCACCGTATCGTCGGTGGCACCACCCGCGCCGCCGCCAACCGCCCCACCGACGCCCGCGCCCACTGCCGCCCCAACCGGGCCGCCGACCGCTGCGCCGATGGCGCCGCCGGCCAGGGCGCCTGCCGCCCCACCGGTTTCCGCGCCGCCAGGGTGGCCCTCGTCGCCTTCCTGGGCGATATGGGCCGCGCCCGCGCCCGCCGCGCCGCCGACCGCCGCGCCGATGGCCGCGCCGACGGGGCCACCAAGGACCGCGCCGATCACCCCACCGGCGACCGCGCCGCCCGCCCCACCCACGGCATCGCCCGCCGCGCCCGTGCCGCCAGTCGTGGTCTCGGTGGTCGTGGTTGTGTCCGTCACTGGAGTGTAGGGCGCGGGCACTGCCGGAGCACCATAGGCTGGAGCCGGCGCGCTCGCCGCCACCGTGTCTTCGGTGGCGGGGACAGGCAGGGCGGCCCCGCACTCATCGCAGAAGGCCGCGCCCGCGACATTCTCGGCGCCGCAGTTCGTGCAGCGCACCTTGCCGCCGGTCGAGGAACCGGGGGCCGCCGTCGCAGCGACCGGGGTGGAGGCCATATCGCCGCCCACCGGGGCAGCAGTGGCGGCGGCACCACTCGTATCCGCCGTCAGGCGCGCGCCGCACTCATCACAAAAGGCATAGTCATCCGGGTTCATGTTCCCGCAGTTCTGACACCGAATTGCCATTGTCTCCTCCTTAATACGCACTCATAGGTCGCCGCGCAATAGGTCGCCGCGCAAGGGACCACCCCAGCAAGTTGCCTCATTATATACCACCGGACCGGGACTGCAAGCACGGGGACCCACCCGGTACGGCCACGGTGCCCGCGCAACCCGTCGCCGCGCGGGGACGCACCGTTCACATGCCGCTCAGCAACGCGAACAGGCCGAGCAGGGCCGCCACCAGTTCGCCGATCAGCAACACCGTCAAGACGAACCAGGCCAGGGCGCGCCGCACCCAGGAGGGCCGCGCCAGGACACGGACCTCCAACCGCCGCTGGCCCCCGTTACTGTCGACAATCACCGTTCCCTGGTTCATAAGCGGAGCCGGCACAAACCACCGCACGTGGCGTGCCACCAACCACAGCCAGATCTGGACGGCGGCCAGCACCCCGACGAAGCCGGCCACGCCGTTCAACAGCGCGTCGGTGGGACGCATGCCGAGTTGGGTGCCCCCCCAGATCATCAGCGCGATGAGCGCCAGGAACACCCAGCGGCCCACCATGCGCCCGCCGGTGGCCCAGGCCCACGCGAACACATTAGGCACGCGCAACACGGCATGGCCCAGTTGCAGGCCCTCGCGCTTCGCGCCGACCGATAGCTCGCCCACGTTACCCTGGAACTGCACCTGGCTGACGGCCAGCCAGGGTTGGGTGACGTGGACGATGCCCTTCAACTGGCCCTGCCCGGCGTTGAGCAGATTCACCACCCGGCCCTTGCGCGCTTTGCGCCCGGCGATGCCCAGGTCAATGACCGTCTCGGCGATGGAAAGCTGCGGTCCCTCCGCGGGCGGGGCCGCCACGGTGGTCGACGCGGCCAGGGCAGGTGCCTCTTTAGAGGCAGGCGCCAGGCCGGGCGGCGCGGCGGGCACGGGCACCGGGGCCTCGCGGGGAGTGCGGCGGCGCGAACGCACACTGCGGCGTTCCGCTTCCTCGGTGGGCGGCAGGTCGCTGGGGCCGACCGGCGTGGTGGGCATGGACGACGGCGCGGGCAGGTTGGCAGCCGCTTCGCGGGGCAGCGCGGCGGTGGCCGGCTCCGCCGCGGGCACCAGCACCGGGCGCAGGCCCAGCGCTCGCGCGAACTCGTCGATGCCGGGGAAGCGCAGTTCCGGCTTGAGTTCCAGCGCGCGCATAATCGCCTGGTCCACCTGGCGGGAGACGTGCGGATTGTAGGAGCGAATGGGCCGCCAGTGGAAGGGGTTCTGCACCGGGTCGTGGCCGCTGAGCAGATGGTGCAGCGTGGCGGCCAGGGCGTAGACATCGGAGCGCTGGTCGGTCTGGCCGTTGCCGTACTGTTCGGGCGGGGCATAGCCCGCCGTGCCGAAGGCGGCGGTATCAGTGCTGCGGCCCTGGCGATGGAAGCGCGCGATGCCGAAGTCGATCAGCTTGACGTGATCCTCGCTGTCGAGCAGGATGATGTTGCCCGGCTTGGTGTCACGGTAGATGATCGGCGGGTCCTGGCGGTGCAGATAGGCCAGCACATCGCAGAGTTGCGCGGCCCAGATGAGCACACGCGATTCGGGCAAGAAGGCCGTGGTGCCGGAGACCACCTGTTCGAGCGTGTGGCCCTCGATGAACTCCATGACCAGGTAGTATTTGCCTTCCTCGGTGAAGACGCCATAGAAGTGCGGCAGGTTGGGGTGGTCGAGCGTCGCCAGGAGGGTGGCTTCGCGCATGAAGTCCTTCAGCGCCTGGGTGCGATCTTCGGGGGCAACGCTGGTGTGGGCCATCTCCTTGACGGCGACATGCAGGCCGCCGTCCTGCTCGTCGAGCGCCTCGTAGACGGCGCCCATGCCGCCCTGGGCGACGCGGCCCAGGATGCGGTAGCGATCCTGCAAGAGCGCGCCGGTGGGTAGCTGGCCGATACCCTCGGCGGGGGCCGCCGGGCCGGCGGGCGGAGCGATGAGGGCGTGCCCGCAATGGGCGCAGAAGGTCGCGCCGGGGCGGTTCGTGCTCTGGCAAAAGGCACAGAGCGCCCCGGTGAGTTCGCGCAGCGGTTCGGCCAGCACCCGGCCCAGCTCGCTGCCCGGCGGCAGGCGGTCCAGGCCCAACTCCTGGCCCAGATCGCTATTGGCGACATAGGGCCAGGCGGTCAGCGTGCTGCCGCACACATCGCAGGTGGAGGTGCCCGCCGGGTGCAGTTTGCCGCAGTCCTCACAAGTCAGCATACTATCATCTACGCACGAGCGGCGCCGGACGTTACTGTTATTCGAGCCGCTGGGTCAAGCGGCGCGTCGCATAGTGCAGCTTCTTGGCCCCTTCGGCGGACACCTGGCCGCTCTGCTCCAGTTTTTGCGCCTCCTGCTCGGCGGCCTGGGCCAGATCGGTCTCGCCCATGTCGAGCAGGCGGGTGGCCGCGGAGCGCAGCTTGGTTGTGGCGCCCTGGATGTTGCCCGCGGCGGCATCGTCGAGCGCGCGGGTTTGCAGGCTGAAGGCGTTGACCTTCTCGACGGTGTTCATCACCGCCGGATCGAGCGGCCCCATGCCGGTGGTGCTATATTCGAGCACGGCGTCGGCGCGGGCCTGGGCGCCGGTGGTGCTGCCTTGCGGGCCGGGCACGTCATAGGCCAGCGTGACCGAGGCGATGCGGAAGGCGCCCGCCGCCCGCGTGGGCACGATCAGCTCCAGCAGCAGCGCGGGCGGGCGGTCCGGCTCCAGGTCGCCCAGGTCGAAGGTGGCCGTGCGGTCCTGGATGGGCACGTCGCGCAACGTGCTGATGGCCGGGCGGATGCGGTGGGCGCGGCGCAGTTCGACGCCCGCGCTCAGGCGCACGCTGGCGACCAGATGGCGCACGGTGATCGACTCGACGGCTTCGAGTTCGCCAGCGAAGGCGGGCGGGATGTCGCGCGGTTCCGGCGCCAGGTAAGCGTTGCCCGCGCTCTCGTCGGCCATGGAGACCAGCAGACGCTCGTTGAACTCGCTGCCCACGCCGACCGTGCTGACGGCGATGCCGGCCTTGCGCGCGTCGCGGGCCAGCGCGGCAGCGCGCTCCGGATCGCGGGTGAAGCCGTCGGTGAGCACGATCATGCGGCTGATCATGCCCTGGTCCACGCCGGGCTGGAGTTCGCGCAGGCCCTCCTGCACGCCGGACGCCATATCGGTCTCATCGCCCAGGCGCACGGCGTCGAGCCGTTCGACGGCGTCGGGGATGCGGTTGCGCTCGGCGCCGGTCAGGGCGTGGAGCAAGACCTCGGCCCGCCCGGCAAAGACGACCAGCGAGAAGCGGTCCTGCGGCTCAACATGGCCCACCGCCTCGCGCAGCGCCTGCTTCACGGCGTCCAGGTTGGACGGCGCGGCGCGGCGGATGTGGTCGGGGATGTGCGGGAACGTCCAGACCGGGATGCCGTCGGAGATGACCTCGCGCACATGGCCCAGGCGGGCCAGTTCCTGGAATTGCTCCTGGCTGAGCACCGGCAGGCGCATCGACTCGCTGATGTCGAGCACGATACCGAGGTTGACGGGCGCGGACTGCGCGCCCAGCCGCTCGCCGGGGCGCACGTCGAGCAGCAGGTAGACCAGGCGCGGCTCCCCGGCGGCCGGCACCGCGTTGACGTTCAAGCGGCTTTGCAACGTAAGTTCGTTGGGCATCAATCCCTACCTTTCGCGCTGTATATGATCGCGCACCCCGGCCACGCCCTCCGCCGCCTCCCAGGCCAGCAGGCGGCGCAGCCCGGCGCCATAGATATCTTGCCGCCCCCGGAACCGGTCCAGGCGCAGGCGGCAGCCCCAACTCTCGACCACTTTATAGGCCACCCACTCGGCGAAGCCCTCGCGTAGCTCCGGCGTTGCCAGCAGCGGTGCGTTCTCGGCCTGCCAGGCGTGGGCATATTCGTGGGCCACGACCTCGCAGAAGAAGATGCGCGGCAGGCCGTATTCCACGTAGATGGCGCGGGTGCGCCAGCCGTGCACGAACAGGCCGACGTAATCGGCATCGCCTTCCTGGGCCGGGGCGTCCTCGATCGGGTCGGGTCCGGCGGCATGACCGCGCAAGGCATTCAACTCGCCGCGATTGACCAGGCGCAGGCTGGCCCCGACATTCAACTCCATGTCCAGCACGCGCTTCGCCGTCTCGCGCACGCGGCCAAACAGTTCATAGGCCAGCGTCGGGTCGTAGACCGCCGTGGCATGGCAGGCTTCGCACAACATGCGCCCATCGGGGCGCGCGAAAGAGACCGGCCCGACCGGGCGCCCACAGGCGTGGCAATGGGGCCGCGCCCAGCACTCCGGGCAGTAGAGCCGCCCGGCTTGCCCGGCCAGGGCGAACAGATGGCCCTGGGCCGTGTCCAGCGTCCGCCGGCAGGCCGCGCAGCGCAGCCAGTGCCCGGCGCAGGCCGCGCAATAGTATTGCGCGCTCGCATTCGGGTCGCCCATCGTCAGGCGCACCACCTCATGCCCGGCAAGGGTCGTGCCGCACGCGCTGCACCAGTTGCCCCGCCCAATGCTCACCGCCGTCGCCATCGCTACCTCAACTCTACCTGGGGCCAGTGCGTTCGCGGCACGCCCTTGGCCTGCACCAGCACATGGAAGCGCCCTAACCCGTCGGGATCGATCAGCCGGAACAGCCGCGCCCGGCGGGCCAGCGCATCGGCCTGATCCGCGCGGCTGCCGGGTTGCGCCGCGCTCAGCGCCGCGATCCGCTCGCCCATGCCTAATGCCACCAGGAACTCCATCTGGCGGGTGGCGGCCACCATCTCCAGCCCGGCGGCGGCGCCCGCGCGCTCCAGCGTAGTGAAATCGACGTGCGCCGTCATATCCTGCGCGCCGGGCGCCGTGTAGGGGTCGCTCACCACCTGCCCATTACTATAACACAAGAGCGTGCCTTGCGGCCGCAGCCCGCTATAGAGCCGCGCGGCGCTGTCGCCGTAGTCAATGGTGAGCACGAAGCCGCGCTCCAACCCGGCGGCGACGCCCCGCAGCCAGGCCGAGGCGGCCAGGTTCACCTCGGCGGGTTGGTCGGACGGCAGGGTCACGCCCGCCGCCGGGAAGTAGGCGGCCAGGGCCGGATCGGAGAGCGAGGCCCGCTCGTCGACCAGCGCGCCCTGGGCATCCACGGTCACATAGATCTCCTCCAGCCCGGCGTCGCCCGCGATCACCCGATGCACCGGGAAGGCGTCGAGCAGTTCGTTGCTGTAGACCAGGCCGGTGCCGGTGGCCTCCGCGGCCCAGCGCACCCGCGCGCCGTGGCCCGCCGCGGCCAGGGTGGCTAGCTGGCGGGCCTGCAACGCCGGGCTGCGCTCGACGATGACCAGGTCCAGGCGCGCATAGAGGCCCGGATCGGTCGCGCGCAAGGCGTCGAGCAGATCGGCCAGCAGGCGGCCCGATCCGGCGCCGTGTTCGGCCAGCAGGAACGCGGGCGGGTGGTCGAGCGCGGCGTCGCAGCGGCGCACAAACTCGGCCAGCAGCGCGCCGAAGGCCGGGTCCACCTCCGGCGAGGTGGTGAAGTCGCCGCCGCGGCCCAGCGCGACGACCCCGGCGCTGTAGTAGCCGTACTGCGGGTGATACAGCGCCAGGTCCATAAAGTCGGCGAAAGGGATGCGCCCGCCCGCCGCCGCGATGTGGGCGCGGATGATCGCGCCCAGGGCGACGACGTGGCCGGCCCGCGCGGCGGCCTCAGAATCAGGAGTGTTCATATGATAACTAACGTGATCCATGGTCCACAGTTCCGCGCCCGGCGACGGGCCTAACCCCCCTACCCCCCTTCCCGGCGCGGGAAGGGGGAAAGCAACCCCCTCTCCGCATCTCGGCGGTAGCGAGGAGGCTTAGGAATGGGTCCCTGGTCGCCTCGCGGTTGACAGGGCTGCAAATCGGCGGGTATAATGCCGCTGTATCACTGCGCCCGCATAACATCAGTACGAAATTTGGTTAAGGAAGGTCACACACTCGATGGCTCTGAACGCGAACGAGGACACCCCCAACAGCGGCGATCCGGCCGGCCCCGTCCTCTCGCCACCCCCCACGCCGGCTCCCGACGCCGACGTACCGGGCGGCATCACGGCGACGGAAACGCCGCCGTATTATAGCATCATGCCCGACGGCGCCGCGCCGGTGGGCCCGGTCGCGCCGGTGGACACCATTGCCCCGCTGGACAGCACGGCGCCCTTGCCGGTGCGCCCGGCCGGGCGCGTCGCCCCGGCGAAGCCGGACGCCGGCGCCGCCCACGGCGAAAACGGCGCCACGGCGGCTGCCCCCGCGCCCGCCCCGTGGACCGTGAGCAACGCCCCGACCCCGCCCCCGGCGCAGATGTACATGCCGCCCCCGGCCCCGGCGTACAGCGCTCCCGTTGCGCCGCCGCCGGCACCGCCCGCCGAACCGGCGCCCGCCGCCCCGGTCTTGCTCACCGAGGCCGCGCCGCTGGAGCCGTTGCCCGCCGTTGCCCCCGCCGCGCCTGTCTCCAAGGAGGCCCCGCCGCCGACCGGCGCGCTGGTGCTGCTGCCCGGCGAGGAAGTGATCATGCAACTGGGCGCGCTCTACCTGACCAACAAACGCGCCATCCTCTATGCGCCGACCATCCTGCGCGCCGCCTTCCTGCGCGACGTGGACGCCATCGGCACCGTGACCGAGCGCGCGGGCGGCTGGATGCTGCTGTTCGGCCTGCTGGGCGTGGCCCTGGCCGGCGGTGCCGTCTATCTCGGCGTGACCCAGCCGGGCAGCGACCTGGTGCTGGGCGACCTCTTCCGCGCCAACCCCTTCGTGGTGGCCGTGCCGCTGGCCCTGCTCGGCCTGCTGATGCTGGCGAGCTATTTCTTCTGGGTCAAGCGCAGCCTGTTCCTGTCGGTCGGCGGGCGCCCGCTGATCGTGGTCAGCATCTCCGGCTGGAGCGGCAAAAAGCTGGAGTCGGTGGACAGCTTCGTCAACGCCTTCAGCCAGGCCAAGGAGCGCGAGCGGTCTTAGCGAAATCAACGGGCCCTAATTAACTTGTGCTGAAAGGCCGCAGTGTAATTACTGCGGCCTTGCTCTTTGCTGATACGGCTATGCCGAATCCTATAGCATCTTAAAGTGGAACCACTTTTTGGCATTGGAGCTTATAAACATGCCGAATCCTCCGAAGATCGTCCTTGGTATTCCAGGGTTGTGGCAAACTCGGTCCGACTTCGTGGAAGCCATTGCACGGGATGGCATTGCGCGGGGTAGCAAGGGTCTCATATTCGCAGGTCGGATTCTGATGAATGTAGCTTCCCGAGCCTCCTGGGAACTGGAGCTATATCCACATGCCA
>JAICKM010000343.1 GCA_025927935.1 Chloroflexia bacterium
GACGGCGCCTCCGGCGGTCTATCGCTATTCGCCCGCTGGGGCAGGGCTGGAAGATACCGGCTGGTGTCCGCCCTACCCGGTGCCGATGCACGACATCACCGTGACCCAGGTGCGGGTCTACGCGCGGGATGGAGTTTGGGTACCGTTGACCATCCTGGCGCTCCCCGGCGCGGCGCCGCCTGGCCCCCGGCGCACGATTCTGGCGGCGTATGGGGCCTACGGCCAGGCGCTGCTCCCGTCCTATAATCCGTTATTGCGGCCCTGGCTGGAACGCGGCGGGTTATATGCTATCGCCCATGTGCGGGGAGGCGGAGAGTACGGCGCGGCCTGGCACACGGCCGGTCAGAAAGCCCGCAAACGGGCTGGAATCACCGACCTGATCTGTTGCGCCGAATTCTTGATCGCCTGCGGGGCGACGGCCCCTGACCGGTTGGTGGCGGAGGGCTATAGCGCCGGCGGGGTAGTCTGCGCGGGGGCCATCGTGCAGCGCCCGGATCTGTGGGCCGCCGGGATTCTGCGCCAGACGGTGCTGCATATGTTGCGCTATGAGTATGGCGCGGGCGGCCCGCCGAATGTGCCCGAGTTTGGCACCATCCTGACCCGGCGCGGGGCGCAGGCCTTGCGGACGATGGATCCCTTTACCGCGCTGCGGCCCGGCGTGTGCTATCCGCCCATGCTGGCGTTAGTCGGCGTGAACGATCCGCGCGTGCCGATCTGGCACGCCATGAAGTGGGTCGCCCGTATGCAAGATGCGGCCGACGGCCGGCCCTTGGCGGCCCTGTTACGAGTCGAGTTCCACGCGGGCCACGGGCACGGCTCCACTCGGCGGCAGATCATCCAGGAGTTGGCCGACCGGTACGCTTTTGCGCTGGTAGCCGGTAGTGCCGCGTCACGTGCGTCGGGAACCGTCGGGAATCGCACAGTCGCGTCGGACCCACCCCGGCGCCCGCCGGCGCGGATCTCGTAAGCGGCCGGTTCGGGCATCCCGGCTACCGGGTACGCCGGCCCAGCGGGTTCCGATCTGCCACCGGCTGTTGACACCTGCCGGGGCGGGTCCTATAATCTTGCCCGCGGCCGGCAACAAGAATGATTGTAGCCCAGCAGCGATCACGCGACTGCGGTATCGGGAACCGTACCGGGAACGGCAGCGCACATAGAAGGTTATGCCATGGAGCAGGATCGAAAACACGAGGAACCGACGCCGGCCACGGCGCCCGCCGATCCGGCAGCAGAGCCGGATGACGAGTCCACCGTACTGATTGTAGGCGATGATGGATTAGTCGACGAACCGGCGGACGCGGATCGGCCGGACTTTAACGACGACCTGGATCCCGCCGATGCGCCCTGAGTTCCCGTTAGGCCGGTAGCGGCGACCGTTACGGCCATGCCGGTCGGGTGCCCAAAGGCGCCGGGCGGCAGCAACCGAGTCCAGCCCGCACCGCCGGCCCGTGGAGCAGGGGTCTTATTCGTCCGCTAGCTCGCCGACGATCTGTGCGCGGGCGCCCGCCACCTTGGCATTGGCCGGGACATCTTTGGTGACCACCGCCCCGGCCATGACCAGCGCGCCGGGGCCGATGGTCACGCCCGGCAAAATCATCGCGCCCGCCGCGATCCAGGCGCCGTCGCCAATCGTCACCGGCGCGGGCGCAATCGCGCCCATGCGGTGGTCGGCCGGCCCGATTTCATGGTTGCTGGTGATAATCACCACATGGTGGCCGATGCCCACCCGCTCACCGATATGGACCGGCGCATTGAGGTCGATAAAGCAGGGCGTGTTGACGAACGTGTGCGCGCCGATATGCAACCGGGAATAGATATCGCCATCGCCTCGCAGGTCCAGCGGCCCGGCGATATAGACTTTGCGCGCGATATGGCGGAATCCGCAGCCCCGGTAAATGGCGCTCCGCACGTTCCCAAACAGGCTATACGGGATGCAGCGCTGGAGTACCTGCCCGGCGCCCAGGCGCAAATGGAGCACGTCCCGCTGCATGCGCAGATAGCGCCGCAGCTTCGACCCCGCCCGCTTTCCGGCCTTCCCGTTCCCGATCGCCCGATTCGCCATTCCATCTGTCACGCTTGCATCCTTTCCTCACCCTGCCCCGGCGGCCTCGCCCTGGGCCACCCGCGCCTCCATGGACCAAACGATCCTATTGTACTGTACTTGGCAAGATCATGGGCCGGGCGATTACCGGCTGCAAATGGCATGGTTTGTGCGCAACGCTGCGCTGCAAGTGGTGATCTCCCCTGCGGCCCGTAGGAGCCGCTTCGCGCGGGGAGCCGCCGCACAGGCAACGTCCGTTTTGCCAATGCCACAGGGAAGGGAGGGCCGGCGGTGGTTGTCGTGAATCTCTTCTTATCGCCCGCGCGGGTCCGTGCGGAGGTGGATGCGGAAGGCAACGTCTATGAGGGAGCGACGGGGGAGGATCTCGGCAGCCCCGTCGGTACGGTGGACGGCGCCACCGGAACTGTCTATCGCCTGCGGCGGGGTGGGCGTTTGCGCCGCGTCGGGGAAGTCGACAACGAGGGCGTAGTCTATGCCCTGGAGGCGCAGAGGATCTGGCCCTGGCCGCGGCGCGGGCAGCTCGTGCCGGTACTGGAGATTGATAGCGCCGGCGATATCTACGACCTGACCACGGTGAACCGTCGCCCGCGGATCGGCGAGGTGGACGGACGGACTTCGGTACTCTATGCGGGCGGCGCGGCGCTGCTGCTCTGGTTGCTGCACCGCAGGGAACGCATCAGCCAGGATACGTACTTCTGGTATCAGATGTCCGCCGGTCAGCGCGGGCTGAAATGACCGTCCGGCGCCCGGCGGCTCAAGCCGCCGGCTACGGCAACGAAGGCCGCCGGCGCGGCCTCTGCCCGGTTGATCCAGCCCGCGCCGGCGGCCTTCGGAAAGCTAACCCGCCCCGGCAAGGGGCCGGGCGCCGCCCGTCGGGATGTCACATCGTGCCGCGCACCCGCTGTAACGGCTCGCACAGGTTTCGCGCGGAAAGCGTGGTATAAGTAGTGTATGCCGTCTGCTGCGAGCATAGGGCACGGCAATCGACAGCTTCCAACCGCGCGGCCCCGTGCGTTGCACCTTGCTTAAAGGAGAAGATCATGCGCGCAGATATCGTTCCGGGCGCTCAATTTCCCGACTATGAATTGACCGATCACACCGGCACGCGGCGCGGGCTCAGCGAGTTGCAAGGCAATGACCCGCTCATCCTGGTGCTGTCGCGCGGGCACTTCTGCCCGAAGGACCACCAGCAGCATCTCGACCTGGCGAGCTTTTATCCCAAGATCGCCGTCGCCTACACGAAGATCGTCACCATCGCGACAGACAGCGTCCTCGAACTCAATGAGTTTCGTGATGCCGTGGGCGCCCAGTGGCCCTTCCTGTCCGATGTGGCGCGCAAGGTGCAGCAGGATCTCGACATCCAGGAGTACACGGATCCGCACCACAATCCCATGATCCCGCATACACTGGTTCTCGAACCGGGTCTCGTCGTGTATAAGATCTATAACGGCTACTGGTTCTGGGGCCGCCCTTCGACGGCGGAGCTATGGCAAGATCTGCGCGAGGTGAGCCGCAAAATCCGGCCCGACTGGGACCTGGCCGCGCCGGGATTGCGCGAGAACTGGGCAGGCGATAAACTACAGCATTGGCCCTACGGCAAGAAGAGCCGCCTTCAACCCGCGCCGCAGGCGTAGGCGGGGCCGGTACCAGCAGGCGGCGGGCGACCATCCTATGAGGGCTGGCGGCAGCGCGCAAACGCCCGGGCGATTGCCCGATCTGCCCAACGAATGTAGAAGCGCCGGATGCCTCACGCATCCGGCGCCTGTCTGTATCGCGGTTGGACGTGCCTCGCCTAGTGGACGCGCGCCTCGTAGCCCTCCCAGTATTTCTCGCGCAGGTCGGTTTTGACGATTTTGCCCGTGCCCGTCTTGGGGAACTCGGGATAGACATCCACGCCGCGCGGGTGCTTGAAGCGGGGCAGGCGCTCACCGGCAAAGGCCAGCAGTTCTTCCGGCGTGGCGCTATGGCCGGGCTTAAGCACGACCAGCGCCTGCGGCACTTCGCCCCACTTGTCGTCGGGGACGGCAATGACCGCGGCTTCCAGGACCGCCGGGTGCTGGTAGAAGACATCCTCGATCTCGACCGAGGAGATATTCTCGCCGCCGCTGATGATGATGTCCTTCTTGCGGTCCTTGATCTGGATGTAACCTTCCTCGTCGATGGTCGCCAGGTCGCCGGTGTGGAACCAGCCGCCGGCCAGAGCCGTGGCACTGTCCTCCGGTAGATTATGGTACCCGCGCATTACGTTATCGCCCCGCGCCCAGATCTCGCCGATCTCCTGGCCGTCGGGCGCCACGTCCTGACCCTCGCTGTTGACCACCCGGATCTCGACGCCCACGCCGGGGATGCCGGTCATGGCCTGGCGCTCGTAGCGCTCTTCGGCCGGTCGGTCGGCCAGCGTGCTCTTGACCGTGGCGATGGTGAGCAGGGGCGTCGTTTCGCTCAGGCCGTAGCCGACGAAGCAATCAACGCTCATCTGTTCGCGGGCGGCGGCGATCAGGCTGGATGGCGGCGGCGCGCCGCCGATGAGGATCCACCGCAAGCTGGAGAGGTCATACTTGCCGCGCTCAGGATAGCTCAGTAGCGCGGTCAGCATCGTGGGCACCATGCCGAGGATGGTGACGCGGTCGCGCTCCACCGCCTGGCACAGCAGCGCCGGATCGAAGCGGGGAATCACGCTCATGGTACCACCGACCGCGGCCATGTAGTGCGGCGACCCCCAGCCGTTCACATGGAACAAGGGCACGGCGCCGACGAGGGCCACATCACTGTCGCTGATCATTAAGGACGCCACGCAACTCAGCGCGTGCAGATAGAGATTGCGGTGGGTCAGTTCGACGCCTTTGGGCCGGCCTGTCGTGCCGCTCGTGTAGAACATCTCGGCCACGTCATTTTCGTGGACCTGCATATAGTCGATGTCGGCGTTGGCCGCTTCCGCCAGCAGGCGTTCATAGCTCAGGGCCTGGACCGGTACATCCTCGCCGAGCATGATCAGGTGCTCCAGCCCCGGTACCGCCTCGCGCAGGCCGAAGCCCAGTTGGGCGAACTCCGGCCCGACGATAAGCGCTTTGGCGGCGGCGTCGGCCAGAATGTAGGCCAGATCTTGCGGGCGCAGCCGGACGTTCAGCGGCAGCAGCACAAAGCCGGATGGCAGTACGCCGTAATATGCCTCCAGGATCTGGTGGTTGTTCAGGCCCAGATAGGCGATGACCGATCCGCGAGCGAGACCGAGGTCGCTCATCGCGTGCCCAAACCGGTTAGATCGCTCCTTGAAATCACGAAACGTCAAGCGTACATCTCCATTGATGACCGCCGGCTTGTTTGGGTAGAGCGCGACGGCGCGGTTGAGGAAACGGGTCGGCGTGAGGGGCAGTTCCATGATCAACCTCCGCGGATTCTGGGATCTGTAGGTCTGGGCAGCAACCGATGGATGGGGCGTGATTGCGCGATCTATAGGCAGTATAGAGTGCCCCGCGCACCCTGTCAAGCGTCTCCGCGCCCGCCCGGCCCCCAGCGTCCTGTATCGGAATCGGCGGGCATTGCGTAGGTGTGGTATCATCATATTAAGCACGCAGCGTGTACGCGGCTATAACAGACCGGTCGTGGTTGGTGCGCTGGTCTTCGACCTCACTGGCGGAAGGCTACAGTATTTGTGACCATCGGGGCCGGGTTGAAACCCGGCCTTGCCGGTCGCCGGCATTACTGTGCTGGCCTACCAGTGCGGCAAGGAGATAGAGACCATGGACCACGCGATGGCTGTCGGTATGGCGGCGCGGCGCGCTGCGCTGTGGCGGGCACTCGGCCGCCTCATGGTGGCGCTCGTCATTTTCAGTCTGATAAGCTATGCTGCCATCTGTGCCTACGCCGCGGATCGGTTCTCCCATCCCATCCGCCAGCCGGTCGGCCAATGCCGCGACTACGGCCTGACCTGCGAGGACGTGCAATTCCCCAGTACGGTGGATAACGTGCCGTTGCGCGGCTGGTTCATCGGCGGTACGGGGCCGCGCACCATCATGATTCTGCATGGCCGCGATGGCCGGCGAGACGACCCGGCCATCGGCCTGATGGCGCTTGCACGGGCCTTCCACGCGCATGGCTACAGTCTCTTGATGTTCGACTTTCGCGCGCACGGCCTCTCCGGCGGCGACCGCTACTCGCTGGGCGACTGGGAACGCCGGGATGTGGCCGGGGCGCTGGCCTATCTACGCGGGCGCGGGATTCCCGGCGTGGGGGTGATCGGGTTCTCGATGGGCGCGGGCACGGCGCTACGCGCGGCGCCCGCGCATCCTGAAATGCGCGCCCTGGTGCTGGATTCCCCGTTCGCCGACGTGCCGGCGCTGGTCGACCAGCACCTGACCGAGGTCAGCGGCTTACCGCGTCTCTTCACTCCCGGTATCCTGCTGATGGCCCAGGAACTATACGGCATGGACCTGCTGGACGACCGGTCCGTGCAGGAAATGGCGACAGTCGGCGCGCGTCCCATCCTCTTGATCGCCAGCACGACGGACGACTACATCCCGGTGAGCCAGGCTTATGAACTGGAGGCGGCGGGGGCCCATGATCCCAATCTCCAGGTCTGGTTCACGACCGGACCGACACACGTGCGCTCCTTCAAGGAGTACCCTACCGAATATCTCCGGCGCGTGATCGGGTTTTTTGACGCGAATCTACCATAGCAGTAGTCGCGCTTGCCGAGCGGTCTATAGCGCGGGGGGCCGGGCGGGTTTGCGCGGCCATTGCAGCACCAGGACGGCGCTGAGGATCAGGGCGCCGCCCGCGATCTGGATGAGGCTGATCGATTCGCCCAGCACCAGAGCCGCCAGCAGGAAGGTCACGACCGGCTCCACGGTGCTGAGGATACTGGCCCGGCCCGGTCCCAGGCGGGCGAGTCCCGCGAAGAAGGCGGCAATCGCCAGCACGGTGCAGATCAGGGCGATGCCGATCATGGCCGCCCACCCGCCCGCATCCACGGCGAAGTTGAGCGTACCGCCGATCCAGCCGGCACCGAGAAACACCCCCGCCGCCGCGCTGATAATATAGGTCGAAGCGACCAGGGGCGGAACATTGGCTGTGATGCGCGTCCCGGCGATAATGTAGAGCGAGTAGATCAGCGCGGCGGCCAGGCCCCAGGCCATGCCCGCCGGATCGATTTGCGTCTGGGCGGGCAACGCGGCCGGCCCGCCCACGACCAGCACACAGCCCGCAGTGGCGAGCGCCAGGGCCAGCGCGGCGGTGCGGCTGATCCGTTGCTTCAGGATTATCCAGGCCAGCACGCTGACCATGGCCGGGTAGGTGTAGAGCAGCAGCGCGGTCGTCGCCGCC
>JAICKM010000718.1 GCA_025927935.1 Chloroflexia bacterium
ATCGGCCTTGACGGGGTCGAGCAGGCCCAGTTCCTTGTTGGCCTGGGCGGCGGCCTGTTTCACGGCGGCCAGGGCCTGGATCAGGTCGGGATAGCGGGCGATGGGCGTGCCGGTGATGGGGAAGTTCTCCACCGCGCGTAGCGTATGCACGCCATAGTAGGCAGCGGCGGGCACGGCCCGTTCGCCCAGCAGATCGTGTTCAGTGCGCATCGCAGCCTCAAGCATACCTGTATCCTCCCACAATGGATGTTACGACCGCGTATCTATGGTCATCTTCGACCAGCGTTGTTCCGGTTGGCCAACCGCGCCGGTGCTAGCGCGGCAGGCCGCCGGTGCCGGGCGGTGGTATGTAGTTAGTATGCAGCGTACTCGTCCTTTACGCAACACGCCATCCACTCGCGAATCGCACTGCGCTTTTTCCCGGCCCTCGCCCCGGCCGGCTGCCGCATACCATATTGCCGGGATGGGCGGCTGCTAGTCAGCTTTTTGTCGGCTTTTTGGCCGGATCAGATAAGGTGATGCGCTCGTATAATTTGAATTGCCGGCTTGTCTTTTACCGGATCTGAATCTGATCCTGAGGCCGGCTCACTCCCATGGTACTTCGATTGTTTCGCCGGCGGTCTGGAAGGCCGGCGCGCCGGCACCGCCCGCGCAGTTCTTCAAGGGAGGCACACGTTGTTCGACGCACACACGCACCAGGGACAACACTCGCGCATACTGGCTCTGGCCCTGCTAACCTTTCTGATCACGAGCATGATGTCACCGGCGGCGGCGCACCCGGCGCCGTCCGCTCCCGCCCCCGCTGTGGCCGGCGGCCCGCAGGCGCCTATCGGCGCCTGCACCCTCAGTTTCACCGACTTGCCCAGCAGCAACCCCTTTTACGGCTTTGTGCAAACTCTCGTCTGCCGCAGTATCGTCGGCGGCTACAGCGACAATACTTTTCGGCCCGGCGCCAACGTGACGCGCGGGCAGCTTGCCAAGTTCGTGAGCAACGCCGCCGGTTACCAGGATGCTATCCCGCCCACGCAGCAGACCTTCCGCGATGTGCCGCCGGATAACCCGTTCTGGATGTTCATCGAGCGCGTGCATGCCCATAGCGTGGTCGGCGGCTACGCTGACGGCAGCTTCCAGCCGGGGAACAATGTCACGCGCGGCCAGGTCGCCAAGTTCGTCAGCAACGCGGCGGTGTTGACCGGCACCATCCCGGCCACACAGCAGACCTTCGCCGACGTACCGCCGAGTAACCCCTTCTGGCTCTACATCGAGCGGGCGGCGAAGGCCGGCGTGGTCGGCGGCTACGCCGACGGCACTTTCCGCCCGACCAACAACGTGACCCGCGGGCAAACCGCCAAGTTTATCGCCAACGGCTTCTTCCCGGCCGGCGCACAACAATTGATCGCTGCGGCGTATCAGGCGGGCCAGATCGACTACCCGACCTCGCTGCTCTACCGCGCCTATGCCCTCTTCGGCGACACCCGGTTACCGGTAACGTATCAGGGTATCGGTTCCACGGGCGATGCGACCTTGTTTCGCGAGATCGCGGCGAGCCGGGCGACCCTGCCCGCGAGCGTGCTGGCGCAGTTGCAGCCGTTCCTGGTGCGCCCGGACGACCCGGCCAGCATCTTAAATACCCCCGGCGCCAAGGCCTCGCGATCCACGACGGGGACGGCCCCTGCCCTCGCCTGCAGCAGCACCGGCTGGGCCTATCAGCAGAGCGCAAACCCGCAGCACCACGTCAGGGTGTGGGCGCACTGCAACCGCCCGGAAGATGCGGGGTACGACACGGCGATCAGCACGACGCTGGGCGTCCTCGATAAGGTCTGGGATCCGATGACTAACCTGATGGGCGCGCCGCTGGACGACGGGTGGGGTGGCGGGAGCTCCGCCATCGATTTCTACGTCGTCGGGTTGCCCGACCGGGTGTATCGGAGCGGGGGCGGCTGGTCGCTCGACGACTCCAAGGACGCCGACGGCATGACGCTGCCAACCTCCGAGACGGCCGTGCGCAGTAGCGCGTTTGTGCTGTTGTCGCGGGCGAAAGTGGCGCAGCCACTCTATCACTCGCTGGTGATCCATGAGTTCTTCCATGTGCTGCAGGATGCGCACAACGCGCTGGTATGGTCGCGCAACAGCGGCACCCCCGCCGCGCCCGTGTGGGACGCATTCTGGTTCATGGAAGCTTCGGCCACCTGGGCGGAGACGTACTATGATCGCACTGTCGCCTGGCCGCAGCGCGCCGCGGCCACCTATACCTACCCCTGGTTCCGCGACTTCCAGGAGAACCTGGCCGGGCTGCACGCCTCGACGCCGCCCAACCACATGTACGGCGCCTTCATCTGGCCGTTCTTCATGGAGCAGGAGACCGGCGGGCCGGCCCTGATTGCCACGGCCTGGCGCGCCTTTGAACCGCTCGGCGCGGGCGACTTCGACGGCGCGATGGCGGCGCTAGACCGCACCTTCGCCTTCGACAACCACTTTGCCGACTTCGCCGTGCGCAATCTCAACAGCGAGTTCGACGGTCAGGACCCTATCCGCACCCACTACCGGGACCGCGACTCTCTCTTCCCGGAAGGCGTGATGCCGCGCCCGAACGAGCAGGATGCGTTCGTCTGGCCCATGGATCCGGCCTATCCCGGCAAGGAGATCGCGGCGACCATCGCGCCGTTGGAGGCCGCTTACTACCACTACGCGGTGCTGTCGGGCATCAAGCAGATCCGGATCAACTTCGCGCAACTGGCCCCGGCGGTCCACCTCAAGGCCCGCGCCGTCGTCCGAGTGCGGGGCGCAAACGGCGCGCCGAGCCAGTGGGGCCTGCGCGATCTCTCGAACACCAGCGAAAATGTCCTCTGCGACGTAGACGAGATCTGGATCGTGTTGAGCAACACGTCGTTCTCCTACGATGTGAGCCAGACGATCCAATCCAGCTTCCGGGTACGCGCGCTGGCCACGCCATGCACCTGCGACGAAGCCCTGCTGGCCCACAGCGGGTGGGTGGGCACCTACGGCCTGACCTGGAACGATACCGCGTCGCGAGCCACGAGCGGCGGCGGCACCGAACAGGCGCACGTGCAGCACTCGGCCAACATGCAGATCCGGCTCACCGACTGGAACCCGGACCCCGAGACTCAGGACCCGCGCTGGGAAGCCTGGGTGTTGAACAACAATATCTCAGGCGACGCGCACGTCAACGATACCGACACCTGGACGCTCAACGGCAACACCACGACCTACTCGAATATCGGGCACGGGCCGCCCGATTTCCTGACCTTTGCCCGGCTGACCCTGCGCGCGGCCACCTGTACCTATGATCTGCAGATCATGGTCAGCACTGCGACGACCCGTATGCCCGGCGGCAACGAGGAACATGCGCTGCTGGGCCTGCTCAATCTCACCGGGCTGCCCTTGCCAGTGGACGGAGCCGAACAGCGGCTGCAGGATTATCGGAACGTGCATGCCACGCTGACGGGTCCGGACTACCAGGTCGGCGCGACCGCGGGGGCTAGCGCGCTCGAACACATCAAAGGGCCGGACGGCATGAACGACGCGACCGTCACCTGGGACTTCACGCCCATCGCGCCCGCAGCGGCTCAGCGATAGTTTACATAAGTATGAAAGCGGCGCTGCCGTCCACGGCAGCGCCGCTCATGTGTGCTACGTGCTTGCCGGGCCGGGGTGGGCGCC
>JAICKM010000425.1 GCA_025927935.1 Chloroflexia bacterium
CGGGCGGGGCCAGCGCCGGACCCACGCCCGCCGGGGTTTATGCTACAATAGGGCGTGCAACAGGGAGTCGAAAGGCGCGCCAGTGCGCCGCCGCACATGAGTAGTGCCACCGGTGGGGCGCGCGCCCGGCGCGTCGTCGGGCGGCTAGTCATCTGCATCCTGGGCGCGCTGGTCCTCTGGACGGCGGCGTGGCAGGTTAAGCGCGCCGACAGCGTCGATCTCGGCGGGCCGCAGGACGGCCCCTTCATCCAGCACTTCAACACCCGCGAACCCGATCCGGCGAAACAGCCCAATCCGCCCTACACCTACCGCTGGAGCCAGGGCAACAGCACCATCCTCTGGCCCGGCACCGGCAACTTCCCTCTGACTATCACGCTGCGCCTGGCGAGCGTGCCCCTGCCCGGCGCGCCGCAGACCGTCACCGCGACCGTGCGCGGGCAAAGCTTCCCGCTGGCCCTGGTCAATGAGTTGCGCGACTACAGCTTTCGCGTGGAGCGCGGCAATCCCTTGGAAGGCGACGTGGCGGTCAGGCTGACCACCACGCCCTTCCACGGGCCGGGCGATCCGCGCGAACTAGGCGTGCTGGTGGACCGCGCGACCATGGCTCCCATCGACACCGGGGTGCGCCCCGGCGTGGTGCCGCCGCCGCTGGATATGGCGCGCTGGACCGCCGTGCTGGCCCTGCTCTATGGCCTGACCTGGTGGCTGAGCGGCAGTACGCGGGCGGCCACGGCGGCCGGGATCGCCCTGGCGCTGTTCGTCGCGGTGGAGGCCATCGGCGAGCGGGCGAACCTCGGCTTCCTGGCGCCCGAAGCCTTCGTGCTCATGCTCTGGGCCGTGCCGCTGGCTATCGCCGTGCGCTGGGCGGCGCACGCTACCCTGCGGCTGGCGGAGCGGGCCAGCGGCCAGCCGATCCACCGGCCCGCGCATGGCGCCGCTGAGGCCGCCGCCGCCGCCCTGGTCGCCGGGTGGCTGCTGCGCATTGGCGGCATGGTCTACCCGCAATTCATGAGCAGCGACATCGGCCTGCACGTCAACAATATCGGCAAGGTCTTGCGCGGCCAGTGGGTCTGGGCCGGCGTGTTGCCCAACGGCGCGCCGCAGCCCTATCCGCCGCTGACCTACCTGACGCTGGCGCCCTTCGCCGGGCTGGTGCCCGATATCAGCCTGCTGCTGCGCGCCGGGGTGAGCCTGCTCGACGCGGCCTGCGTGCTGCCGCTGCTCTACCTGGGCACGCGGCTGGGGGGAGCACGCGCGGGGGCCTGGGCGGGCTGGGTCTATGCGCTGCTGCCCGCGCCCTTCACGCTCTTCTCGGCTGGGGTCTACGCCAACCTCTTCGCCAACATCGTTTTCACCTGGACCCTGGCCGTGTGGGGCGAAATGTTGCTGGCGCGGCGGGTCACGCCGGCTCTCGTGGCAGCCCTGGCGGCGGGCTTTTTCTTGACATTCATGGGGCACTATGGTATGCTGATTGCCGCTGTCGCCGTCGCGGCGGCTTTCATTGTGCTTGCCTTACTCATGGGTCCGCCGATTTTACGGCGGCGCGCGCTGATCGTCGCGGGCACGCTGGCGGTCGCGGGCATCGCCGCCTACCTGGCCTACTACAACCACTTTGTGGACGTGATGCTGGCCCAGGTGCGCGGCGTCGGCTCCCAGGTGACGCCGGGCAGCGGGACGGACGCCGCCGCGGGCGACGTAGCCGCTAGCCCGGGCGCGATTACGCCCTTCGCCCTGCTGAATCTGCTGGGCAGACGGTTGGGGCCGGATCTGGGCGCCGCCGCGCTGCTCGTGACGCTGGCCGGGTGGACCGGGGCGGGACGGGCGGCACGCGGCGTGCAGGCGCTAGTCGTAGCGACCGCGCTGGCCGGGATCGGCTTCGCCGCCCTGAGCTTGCGCGCCGGCGAAAATATTCGCTACGCGTTGTTGTTTGCGCCCCTGGTCGCCGTGGGCGCGGGTCTGTTTCTGAGCCGCCTGGATCGCCGGGGGCCAGCCGGCCTCTGGTGGAGCGTCGCGCTGGTCGCTGTGCTGGCCTGGCACTTGCTCGAAGTCTGGTTGCCGCTGATTTTCACGCGGTACCACTAACGAGGAGCGACTTGCAATAGCCTATGATGCGTCATGACCTCTACGAAGACCTGTACCTGAAAGAACAGGACTACTGGTGGCATGTCGGCAAGCGGGCCATCGTCTATTCCCTGCTGGAGAAATTCCTCCCCCCCGGCGATCCCCAGACGCGGCGTGCGCTCGACCTGGGCTGCGGCACCGGCCATAACCTCGACAGCCTGGCCCGCTACGCCGAGCCGGTGGGCCTGGATAGTTCCGCCGAGGCGCTGGAGTTCTGCCGGCGCCGCGGCCATCGCCGGCTCATCCAGGCCGCCTCCTTGCCCTTCGCCGATAACTCGTTCGACGTCGTCACCGCGCTCGACGTGATCGAGCATCTGGACGACGACCTGGGCACCCTGCGCGAAGTCTACCGGGTGATGCGCCCCGGCGGCCTGCTGATCATCAGCGTCCCGGCCTACAAAGTCCTCTGGAGCTACTGGGACCAGATCCTGGGCCACCGCCGCCGCTACACCACGGCGAACCTGGCCCGCGTAGTGCGCCGGGCCGGGTGGCGGGTGCGCAAGGTCAGCTACAGCAACATGGCGATCCTGGCGCCCACGGTCGCCATGCGCCTGGTCAAGAGCCTGCGCCACCGCAAGAGCGAAGTCGCCATGCCCGCCAGCGACAGCGCCGAGCATATGGAAGCCGGGGGGCCGGAAACCGATTTCGTCGACGTGCCCGGCTGGCTAAACAGCGCCATGATCACCTACTATCGTGGCGAGAGCCGGGCGTTGCGGGCGGTCGATCTGCCGTTTGGCCTCTCGGTCGTCTGCGTGGCGCAGAAACCGCGCGGGAGCCGCCCGCAGCCGCGATGAGCAAATCCTCCGAGGCGCTGGCGATACCTCGAGCACAGCTGCGCGGCACCCGGTTGGATGGGGCGTTACGGCTCTCGGCCTGGGTGGAACGCCAGGCGCCCCGGCTGCTGATCGCGGCCATGGCCGCCTATGTGATCATCCTCTTCGCCGCCTCGGTCTACAAATACGAGCATTTCGGCCAGGGCTATGACCAGGTGGACTTCGAGCAGGCGCTCTGGAACACCGTCCACGGCCGCCCCTTCGCCGACTCGCGTTTCAACTTCACCGACTCGATCTTCGGCATGGACTGGATGCCGCTGCTGGCGGTGTTCGTGCCGGTCTATGCCCTGCTGCCGTCGGCGCTGCCGCTGTTCTTCTTGCAGATCCTGGCCGCGGCCCTCGGTGCGTGGCCGGTCTACCTGCTGGCGCGCGATAAACTCGGCACCCGCCGCCACGGACTCGTCTTCGGCCTGGCCTGGCTGCTCTACCCGACCATCCAGTATGCGGTGCTCGATCCGTTCCAGATCCGCATCTTCGCCACCACGCTGCTGCTGTTCGCGCTGCTCTACTTCGAGCGCGACCGCATGGTGCCCTTCCTGATCACGGCGGGGCTGGCCCTGCTCGCTCGCACTGATGTCGCGCTGGTCGTGCTGATGTTCGGGGTGTACGCGCTGGTCGCGCGGCGTGGAGCGCGCTGGGTCATCGCCCCGCTGCTGCTCGGCGGCGGCTACTTCCTGCTGGTGATGACGTTCATCGTGCCCGCGTTCGTGCATCTGCCGGAGGTCCATTGCACCGGGCCGATCCCGCCGGAGCAGATCGCCACGGCCTGGCCGGGCAGCAATAATCCCAACCTGGGCTATTACCTGCACTGGGGCTGCACGCCGGGCATGATCCTCACCAACCTGGTGAAGAACCCGCTGTACACGCTGAATTATATGTTCGGCGACCCGCGCAAATGGGCCTACCTGGCCGCGCTGCTGGCGCCCTTCGCCTTCCTGGCGCTGCTCAATCCGGGCCGCCTGCTGCTGGGCTTGCCGGTACTCGGCCTGAACCTGATCGCCTGGCGCGGCGCGCAGATCAACTATCGCACGCATTACCAGTTGCTCATCACCATCGGCGTCGTAGGCGCGGCCATTGCCGGGTATGCCGTACTGGAGCGGCTGATCGGGCGCCAGCGCCGCCTCGATCCCGCCGCCGAGATCACGCCCGCCGGGATGGAGGCGCGGCCCGATCCCACTGCCGGGGACGTGGCGGCCGCCACGCGCAACCTGCTGATCTGGCGCGACGGGCCGCTGCTGGCCGTGCTGGTGGTGGCCCTGGTGGTTAATATCCTGCTCGTCAACCCGGTGATCAGCATCGTGCGCTACCCGGAGCCGGCGGCGCGCGTGGCGGCAGCGGAGCGGCTGATCGCCATGGTGCCGCCCACAGCCCAGGTCGCCGCGTCGAGCAAACTGGCGCCGCGCCTGCTGCCCCGGCAGTACATCTACAACTTCCCGCCCGCGCCCTACTCACCGTACAATATGCACGACTTCAAGGGGCTGAACTTTATCCTGGTCGACGAAAACGCCTCCGCGCTCAACGAATTGCCGTTAGGCAGCGACGTGAGCGCGTTGAAGGCGCTCGACAGCAGCCCGGAGTGGGCCCTCGTAACAGAAGACCACGACTTCCGGTTGTACGCCCGAAAGCATCGCTGACCGATCCGGGCCGCGCGTAGCCGCAGCCGGACGAATCAGCCCAGGCCCCGGTTGTCGATGGGCGCCCTCGAGGAGGATCATGCACACGGATCACACAGTTCGACCGCTACCCTTGTCCCCCACGGGGCGCCGCCGTCCCTACTATCTCGCCGCGCTGGTCCTAAGCCTGCTGGCGATCAGCCTGATCGCGCTGCTCGCGCCCCGCTCCGGCGCCGCGCAGAGCACGGCGGGCGTGATCGTCTACGGCGGCGTGGACCACAACCTCTGGCGGATCAACGCCGACGGGCGCAGCCGCCTGCAACTGACGCAGGACGGCATGTCGGACAACCCCACGTGGGTGCCGGGTGGCAGCCGGATCGTCTTCGCATCCACCCGCGACCAGCAGGTGGTCACGCCGCCGGAAGGCCGCCTGGTGCTCAACCAGATCTACCTGATGGGATCGGACGGCAGCAACCCCGTGCGGCTCTCCGACGGCACCACCGACGACAAGCTGCCCGACGTGACCGCCGATGGGCAGCGCATCGTCTTCCTGCGCAACCACAACTGGCGCGTCGCCAACGGCAGCCCGGTGCGCGACACCGAGATCGGCAGTATGCGCCTCGACGGCAGCGACTACCAGGTGCTGGGCAGCCAGGTGACGGAGTTGCGCACGCGGATCGACCGCTATCCGGCCCGCATCTCGCGTGACGGCAGCAAGGTCGTCGTGGTGCGCCAGGCGGCAGGCCAGTCGAGCCGCGTGCAGGTGCTGGATGTCGCCACGCACCAGTTCACCGCGCTCGACCTCGCCATCGACCAGGGCACCGCCGAGGGCAGCATCGAGTATCTCTGGCCGCGCTTCGACCAGGCGGGCCGCATTGTCGTCTTGCGCCGCGCCTACACCGCCGGACCTTCGGCGGCCCAACTGATCAGCTTCGATGCCGGCGGCCAGAACGTACAGACGCTGGCCGCCGGCCTGGCCTACGAGGCGCTGGCGAACGGCTTCGACGTAAACTGGTCCGCCCACACGCTGGTCGGCGGGCGGGCGCCGGAGCTACCCGGCGGCCTGCGCCCGGAAGAGATCTACCTCTACGACCTCGCTACGGGCACGGCCTCGCCGCCGCTCGACAGCGGCCACGCGCCCAGTTTCAGCCCCACGCGCGACGCCCCACCGCAGCCGGCGCCCACCGCGACCGCAGCGCCGCCCGCGGCCAGTCCCCCGCCCGGCCCTCCCCCTGCCGGGCAGTTGATCAGCACGCCCGACCCGCTGTTCTACAAGGTCTGGGAGCGGGTGGATCGCGCCGTGCGGGAGAATGCTGCCGTGCGCTCATGGATCTGGGGGCCGGTGGGCCGCGCCGTGGAGCATGAGCCGTATGGCGGCGGCACCCGCCTGGTGCAGTATTTCGACAAGGCGCGCATGGAACTCAACCCGGCCAGCGGCGATAAGCCCGCCTACGTCACCAACGGCCTGCTGGTGGTCGAGATGCTCAGCGGGCGCGTCCAGATCGGTCCGACGCAGTACGAGACGCGCAGCCCCGCCCCGGTCGCCATCGGCGGCGACGGTACAAGCAATCCAGCGCCGTCCTACGCCGCCCTGGCCCTCGTGGCCTCGCTGGCGGGCGAGAACCAGGCCCCGGCGGCCC
>JAICKM010000982.1 GCA_025927935.1 Chloroflexia bacterium
GAACAGCTCGCCTGTCGAGCCGGCCCAGATGCCCAGCTTGTTCGGGATCTGGCGGGCCTCGACGCCCTCCCACTCGCGCTCGACGATGAACGCCGAGATGCCCTTGTGGCCGGCGTCAGGATCGGTCTTCGCGAACACCAGCTCGTAGTCGGCCTCGGTCGCGTAGGAGATCCAGTTCTTCTGGCCGTTCAGCAGATAGGTGCCGTCGTCCTGGCGGATCGCGGTCGTCAGCATCCCCGAGACGTCCGAACCGGCCGCCGGCTCAGACGTGGCCGGCATCCAGACGCGCGCCCGCGAGACGGCGGACGGCTACGCCATCTCCGGCAGCAAGATTTGGATTTCCAACGCCTCCGAGGCCAGCTTCTTCGTCGTCTTCGCCAAGACCGACCCGGACGCGCGCCACAAGGGCATCTCCGCGTTCATCGTCGAGCGCGACCGGCCCGGCGTGACGGTCGGCAACCCGCTGCCCAAGCTCGGCCAGCGCGCCTCGCACGCCGCCGAGATCTTCTTCGACAACGTCGTCGTCCCGCCCGAGAACTTGCTGGGCCAGGAGGGCGAGGGCTTCATGACCGCCATGCGCGTCTTCGACCGCTCGCGGCCCATGGTCGCGGCCATGGGCGTCGGCGTGACCGCGCGCTGCCTGGACGAAGCGCTGGGCTATGCGAAGACCCGCCAGACGATGGGCCGGCCCATCCTGGAGCACCAGGCCATCGGCCACAAGATCGCGCAGATGGGCCTGCGGCTGGAAGCCGCCCGCCTGCTGACCTACCAGGCCGCCTGGCTGCACGACTCCGGCCAGCGCAACACGCTGCAAGCCGCCTACGCCAAAGCCTTCGCCGCCGACACGGCGATGTGGGCGGCCACCGAAGCGATCCAGGTCCACGGCGGCATGGGCTACAGCACGGAATATCCGGTTGAGAAGCTGTTGCGCGATGCCAAGGTGTTGCAGATCTATGAGGGCACCAGCGAGATCCAGCACAACATCATGGTCCGTGAGCTGGCCCGCTGACGCGGGTCCGCTGACCGACATGCGCGTGCTGTCGCTGGCGGGCAACATTCCCGGCCCGCTGGCCACTGCCCGGCTTCACGCGCTGGGCGCGGCGATCTGCAAAGTCGAGCCGCCCGGCGGCGATGCGCTGGCCGCGGCCTGCCCGGCCTGGTACGCGGCGCTGCATGCCGGGCAGGAGGTGATCCGGCTCAACCTGAAGGACGAGGCGGATCGCGCCCGGATCGACCCGCTGCTGGCTGCCGCCGATCTGCTGATCACGGCGTCGCGGCCCGCCGCACTCGCCCGCCTGGGGCTGGCATGGGATGACCTGCACGCGGCCTATCCCGACCTCTGCCAGGTCGCTATAGTCGGCCACAGTACGCCCGAAGTAGATCGCCCCGGCCACGACCTGACCTATCAGGCGGCGGCGGGCCTGCTCGCGCCCCCGGCCCTGCCCCGCGTGCTGCTGGCCGACTTGGCCGGCGCGGAGCGAACCGTCGCCGTGGCGCTCGCCCTGCTGCTGGCCTGGCAGCGCGGCCAGGGCAGTGGCTACCAGGAGGTCGCCCTGGCCGGCATCGCCGAGGACTTCGCGGCGCCGTTGCGCTATGGCCTGACCGCACCCGGCGGCCTGCTGGGCGGCGGCCTCCCGGCCTACGGCATCTATCCGGCGCAGGATGCGTGGGTCGCCCTGGCCGCCCTAGAACCCGGCTTCGTACAGCGCCTGCAAGCAGCCCTGCACATCGCCGCGATCACCCACAGCGCCCTGGCGGGCATCTTCCGCACCCAACCCGCCCAAGCCTGGGAGCAGTGGGCGATCACGCACGACCTGCCGTTGGTCGCCGTCCATAACCCAATCGCCAATGCTGATCAATCTCGTACTGACCAATGATCGCGCAGCGGTGCCGCAGGCACACCGCTGACCACCAACCACTGACCACCGAAAGGAACCCGATATGCCCGAAGCGGTAATTCTCGAAGCGGTGCGCACGCCCTACGGCAAGAACCGCAACGGCGCGTACCACGCCACTCATCCGGTCGCGTTGCTGGCCGGGACGTTACAGGGCCTGCTGGACCGCGCCCACCTAGAACCGGGCCGCATAGATGATGTGGTGGCGGGCACCGTCACCCAGGTGGGCGAACAGGCGGCGGAAATCGCCCGGCAAGCGGTTTTGCTGGCAGGGTGGCCCGTGGAAGTGCC
>JAICKM010000662.1 GCA_025927935.1 Chloroflexia bacterium
ATGATCTGGGAAGAGCTGGGCATGGTCTATGTCGGCCCCATCGACGGCCACAATGTGCAGCAATTGATCGAAACGCTGGAGCAGGCCAAAGAGACGCCGCGCCCGGTGTTCATCCATGTGCTGACCAAGAAGGGCAAGGGCCACAAATCCGCCGAGGCCGACTCGGTCAAGTGGCACGGCCTGCCGCAGCCTGCCAAGCCCGGGGCGCCCAAGGTGACGGCGCCCAAGTACCAGGACGTGTTCGCCGACACGCTAACGCGCATCGCCCGCGACGACAAGCGCACGGTCGCCATTACCGCCGCCATGCCCGACGGCACGAGCCTGACCCGCTTCGAGAAGGAGTTTCCGGAGCGCATGTTCGACGTGGGCATTGCCGAGCAACACGCCGTGACCTTCGCCGCCGGCCTCGCCGCCGAGGGCATGCGCCCCTGCGTCGCCATCTACAGCACGTTCCTGCAACGCGCCTTCGACCAGGTGATCCACGACGTGTGCATCCAGAACCTGCCCGTCTTCTTCGCCATGGACCGCGGCGGCGTGGTCGGCGACGACGGGCGGACGCACCAGGGCGTGTTCGATATCGCCTATCTGCGCCCCATCCCCAACATGGTGCTGATGGCGCCGAAGGACGAGAACGAGTTGCAGCACATGGTCTACACCGGCATGCGCCACAACGGTCCCGCCGCCGTGCGCTACCCGCGCGGCAACGGCTACGGCGTGGCGATGGACGAAGAGTTGCAGGAGCTGCCCATCGGCAAGGCCGAGGTGCTGCGCCAGGGGCGCGAGGTCGCCATTCTCGCCTTCGGTTCCACCGTCTACCCGGCCCTGGAAGCCGCCGAGCAGCTTGCCAAAGACGGCATCGAGGCGGCGGTGATCAACGCGCGCTTCGCCAAGCCGCTGGACACTGACCTGCTCGCCGATCTGAGCCAGACCTACAGCCGCATCCTGACCGTCGAAGAGGCCCTGGAGGCGGGCGGCTTCGGCAGCGCCGTGCTGGAGTTCTACGCCAACCGCCAGGCGCCGGCCCCGGTGGTCAAGGTGGTCGGCCTGCCGGACATCTTCATCGACCACGGGCCGCAGGCCATGTGGCGTGACAAGTTCAATCTCTCCGCCGAGGGCATCGTGCGCGAGGTCAAGGCCGGGTTCCCCGAGCTATACTTGATCCGCCGCGCCGCCGCCCTGCGGTAGAGCCGCGTGTGGCCGATGGCGTAGGCGAGTAGCGAAAACCCCCTGCCCTCAAGGTAGGGGGTTTTGATTTTCATGACCCAGCCAGACATACAACCCTATCGTGCCGCGCTAGCTGAACAGTTTCCCGCGCTGCGAATGGAGACGATCACGTACCTCGGCGAAGCCAAGGATCACGTTGTCTGCCTGATCAACGGGCAACTGGTCTTCCGGTTCCCGAAGCGGCAGGAGGCCGAGCAGAAGTTGCGGATGGAGTTCGACCTGCTGCCGGAACTCGCGCCCACGCTGCCGATCCCGATCCCGCAGTACAGCCATATCGCGCGGGCGCCGTCCCGCGCTTTCCCGCGGGTGTTCGCCGGGTATCCCCTGCTGGGCGGGCGGCCACTGACCGACTATATCCCCGCGATCTGGGATACGCCCTGGTGGGCGCCCGCCGTGGGCGCATTCGTCACCGCCCTCCATCGCTTTTCCGTGGCGCGCGCCCGGCAACTGGGCGTACCGGGCGGAACCGCCGAGGAGTGGTGGAGGCGGTATCAAAACCTATTCATCGAGGTTCAGGAAAAGGTCTATCCGCTGGTCACGCACCGGCAACAGACCACCATCCGCCGGTATTTCGCGGACTTTTTAGACAACCCGCGTCACTTTGAGTGGGCGCCGGTGCTGCTCCACCACGATATATACTCCGGCCACATCTTGCTGGACGTGGCTAGCCGCCGGGTTACGGGCATCATCGACTTCAGCGACTGTGACATTGGCGACCCGGCGGTCGATGTGCGGAACGCCTGGGAGCCGTACTACGGCGGCATCATGGACGCCACCTGGGCGGACCGGCGCGCTTTCTACTACCAACTCCAACCGCTGGCCGAGGTGGTCGCGGCCGAGGTTTTGCACGACGTGTATCCCGCGCTGGCCGCGCAGGCCCTGGAGCAGATCCAGCAGCACTGGCCGGACTAAAGCCACGGCCGTTCTCCCCGGTACCTGCCGCTGGTGAAGCGCCATACGGATGGCGGGCGGCTTTTCTGGTATGATACCCGCGCGTCTGCGAATCCGAGGACACACCGCAGCATAGTCCACCGCTGGAGAAAGGGCGCACGTCAGTTGCAGATGGTTGATCGAGAGTGCGGTTGGGGAAGAAAGGGATCCCCACTGAAGTGAATCCTAGGCGAGCCGTACAAGCTGAGGTGGCCGCCCCGCGCGACCGGCGACCCTGGCTGCTGTTCGGGCTGGTCGCGGCGGTCTATCTGCTGACGCTGCGAGGGCACTTCGGCTCGCGCGACGAAGAGGCGCTCTACATGACGACGGTCTGGCTGACCAAGAGCGCCGAAGCCGCCCTCCACCTGTCTATCACCACGCCGGAGCCTGGCGGCGTGCAGACCCCGCTCTACTGGTTCTATGAGTTCGGCCAGCCGGTGCTGGCGATCCCGCTCTACTTGCTGGCTGACCGGCTGGCGGGCCTGTTCCCGCTGGCCGAGCACACCTATATCACCCGCTTCGTGCTCACGCTGTTCAACGTGGGCGTCACGGCGGCGACGGTGGCGCAACTCTACCGGCTGGGCCGGGCGCTGGGCTATGGAGCGCGCGCCGCCACGTTGACGGCCCTGGTCTACGGCCTGGGTACGCTGGCCTGGCCCTACAGCCGGACGTTCTTCCGTGATCCGCTCGTGGGGCTGGCGCTCGTCTCGGCGCTGCTGGCCCTGGTGCGTTGGCGGGTGGAGGGCGGGCGGCGCCCGGCGCTCAGCGCCGGGGCGTGGCTGCTGCTGGCCGTCGCGTCCAAGCTGACGGCGGTGGTGCTGGTGCCGCTCTTCGTGGCTTATGCCCTCAGCGGCCCGGCGGCTCGCCGTTACCGGGCGCGGCTGCGGCGGCGGGAAGCGGGCGCGATCGCGGCCCCACGCTACGCCCTGGTCGCGGCTGCCGTGGCCGTGTTGCTGCTGGGCGGGGCGGTCTTCCTGGGTGTGCGCGCCAAGTTTGACGATCTGCACGGGCACTACGATCTGGTGGGCCGCGTGCTGGCCGGGCGGCAAGACCTGAGCTATGCCGTTCGCGCGCTCTACGGTCTGACGCTCAGTCCGGGCAAGGGCCTGCTGCCCTTCGCACCGCCGGTGCTTGCCGGGCTGATCGGGCTGGGCTTCCTGGCGCGCACGCGCCGCGCCGAGGCGTTGCTGTGCGGCGCGGCGGGCGGGCTGTTCGTGCTGATCTACAGCTTCGATACCGGTTGGCACGGCGGCGCCTGCTGGGGACCGCGCTACCTGCTGCCCGTGCTGCCGCTGCTTATGCTGCCCTTCGGCGCGCTTGCCACGCGGGTATGGGCGGCGCGGCGGACGGGCCGCGGTCAGGTGGGGCTGGCCTTGCTCGGCGTGCTGCTGCTGGCCGGAGGCGTGGTGCAGGTCGCGGCCCTCGCCGTGGACCCCATCGAGTATTATCTCGACGTGCTGAGCCGCCACCCGCTGACGCTGGAAACCGGGCCGGACTACCTGCAAGAGATCCACTTCGACCCGGCGCTCTCGCCCATCCCCGGCCACCTCGCGCTGGCCGCCCGAAACCTGGAGACGCTGGCCGCCGGGCAGACCAACTTCTATCCCGTGCCCTACCAACCGGAAGCCTACTGGAAGTATTTCCAGACCCTGGCCGCACCGGACAGCGCCTGGGTCCACCTGGCGGGCTGGAGCCAGGCGGGCGGCTACCGCGCCGCCACCAATGCGCCCCCGGATGCGGTTATCGTAGACGACCCCGGCGCGGCGGGCGGGCGGGCCGTGCAAGCGACGCCAGGCGGGGCCACGCTCCTGCTGACCACGCCCCCGGCGCAGTTCCCCAGCGGGCCGTACCAGGTCTGGGCGCGGCTGCGGGTGGGCGCCGCCGATCCGGCC
>JAICKM010000502.1 GCA_025927935.1 Chloroflexia bacterium
CCCAACGGCCTGCTGTTCGCCGGGGATCGGCCCGCGGGGCCGGGCTGGCGGTACAGCCTCGACGATCCGGCGGGGCGGGCCATCGCCCACCTGCCCGCACCTGGAGCTTACGATGCCTCGGGAAACACCTTCTACTCGGTGGAACTGGTGTCGCCGACAGGCCCGCCCGCTCGGCTCTGGGCCAGCGTAGACGGCGGACTCACCTGGCAGCAGAAAAGTGGGTCGCCCACCGGCAGCCTGGAAAGCATCGCCGTGGCCCCCGCCGACGGCCGGCTGCTTTACGGGGTGGCGGTCGAAGTGGCGCCCGGCGGCGTCACCTACGTGATCTACGCCTCGAACGACGGCGGCGTGACCTGGGAGGAGCGCTCGCGGCAACCCGGCCCGTCCGATCCGCACAGCCCGATCCCGTACTGGTCCCTGGAGCCGATTTCCGGTCGAGCGGCGCCCACCGGCACGATAGTACTCGTCTCCAATACCGGCATTGGCGGATCGAGCAACGTGAGCCTCGTGTCCATCTCGGATGACGGCGGGCGGACTTTCAGGCAGGCCGGCAGCCGGGGCCTGAACTCCACGGTGCAACTCGCCTACACGAACAACGGCATCTTGCGGCTGGTGTCCGATCCCTACAACTACACGCTGGCCCGCTCAACGGATGGCGGGCGCAACTGGGCGCCACTCGCCAGCCCCATCCCGCCGCCGGCGGCCTATGCCGGGGAGCCGGTCATGCTCGACGTGGCCGAGACGGCGCCCGCGAACGTGTTCCTGCGCGGGCGGGGCAGCCTGTGGTACTCGCGCGACAGCGGCGCCACCTGGCAGGCGTTCGCCGACCAGGGCAAGCAATCCCAGGCGATCACGCCGTACCTGCCGCTGACGATCCTGGGGGTGCAGGGCAACCGCCTGGCAACGCTGGCGCTGCCCGGCGCTGGGCACACCCTCACCGACTCGGTGCCTGCGACCGGGACGACCGGCGGGCGCTACTTCCCGCCCACCGGGCACAACCTGGCGCCGCTCTTCCGCGCGTACTGGGATGCCCATGGCGGTCTAGCCCAGTTCGGCTACCCAACCACGGAGCCGTTCCGCGAAATCAGCGCCAGCGATGGCCGCGTCTACCTGGTGCAGTACTTCCAACGCAACCGCTTCGAGTATCACCCGGAACACGCCGGCACGCCGTATGCGGTGTTGCTGGGCCTGCTGGGCAACCAGTTGACGGAAGCCCGCCGCGCCGCGCACGAAGCGCCGTTCGTGCGCGTGCCCGATCCGGCCGCACCGGGCGTGGCCTACTTCGCGCCCACCGGCCACACCCTGCGCGGCACTTTTCGCCAGTATTGGGAGCAGCACGGCGGCCTCGCCGTCTACGGCTACCCGATCAGCGAAGAGACGGCGGAAACCAGCCCCACCGACGGCCAGGTATACACAGTACAGTACTTCGAGCGCGCGGTGCTGGAACACCATCCCGAAAACCGCCCCCCTTACGACATATTGCTGAGCCTCCTGGGCGTCTTCGAGTTCGACGCCCGCTATAACGGCCCGATGATCCAGGCGCTGCCGGCCATCCACTGAGCAGCCCGTGCCGGCCGGGTGCGTCCCCCGCGCGCCCGGCTGGCACGATCTTTGCCAGGATTCTTCCCTAGAGTAACCCACCGTTGGACTGCGGTCCGGCGACGCTATAGGGAGGGAACAAATGGCGAAACAAGGCCAGCATAAGAACGACGGCAGCGACAACACCAAGTCGAAGGGCCACAATAACCCGGATAAGAGTGTCACCATCACGACCGGCTCGTACAAGAAGCAGGAAACCTACGAGGAGCAGGCCCGCGAACACCAGGTGACCAACAAACAAGCCCAGGCCGCCCGCAACGACTGGAACGAGGACACACGCGACAAACCGAGCATCGAAGGCGCCCCGCGCGACCGCAACGCCGACGATCGGGACGATTCGCGCCGCAGCGGCAGCGAGTCCAACGCCAGCCAGTAGAGGGGGATCGATCATGGCGAATCAGCGTTTCGAGCCGGGGATCCAGCATCCCCCGGAGTGGCGAGCCGACCTGAACCCGGATGCCAATGCCGGAGTCAACGACGGCCTGCTGGGCAAGAACCCGGTACAGGCGGGCAAGGCCCGCACGGCCTACGATCTAAAGAACCTGCACAACCGGCTCCAGGGCTTTACCGACAACGAGTTGCAGGAAATCGTGGTGCTGCCGCCCGGCAGCCGCCTGGAGCAGGGTGCGACCTACATCGACCTGCGCGACCCGCAACACAAAGAATTCACGGCCATGGCGAATATGGAAGCCGGCCCCGATAACTGGTATGTGCCCAAGGCGGGCATGGGCTATGTGCTCTGGAACCGCCTGATCGGCGTAACCAATCCTGAACGCCTGGATCAAGCCGGCGAGACGTAAACCACCGAGGCGATTACTTACCGGGGGGCGAATGGAGAGGCTGCATGGCTCTCCCCATTTTCCGTGCTCGGCCCCAAACTACTGTGGCCGGGGCGGCGCTCTGCCGGCATAGAAGAAGCGAGGATGCGTGAGGACCGCGCCCGCCTGCTCCTGCTGCTCGGCGTGCTCACCGCGTACACCGCGGGCGCCGGGCGGGCGATTTCCCTGGAGTTGGGCATCATCGGCGTGCGCACCGGCCCGCGCCCCACGCCTATCATCCATTTCTCCGGAGCCAACGCACCCCTGCGCCTCGGGCTGACCGGGCTGCCGGGGCGACCGCAATGTCCGGCCCCGCGCCTGATGGCCGACATTGCCGATGCGGAAATCAGCCTGCTCACCTGTTCACCCTGATGGCGGGGCAGGCTCCGGCTGTAATTGAGTGCTAACGGACGCGCTAAACCTATTGACTCCCTTCGTATAATAGGATCATGTAATGGGCGCCGCCCCGCCATCCATCCCCATCCGCGGCGCCGGCATACCCCTACACCGGAAGGCTAGCCTGTTATTGATCACACCAGGTACAAGGAGGGGTCCCGATGATACGTGAGGAGTACAAGGCCCGTATTTCCACCCCGGACGCGCCGAATGAGATAGGCCCCTATTCGCAGGCCATCGTGGCGAACGGAATGGTGTACTGCGCGGGCCAGATCGCCATCGATCCGGCCACCAACGAGGTAGTCGAGGGCGACATCCGCGTGCAAACTCGCCGGGTGCTGGAGAACCTGAACGGCGTCTTGCGGGCCGCGGGGTCCAGCCTCGAACATGTCGTGAAAACCACGGTCTTTCTGGCCGATCTGAGCGATTTCGCCGAAATGAACCAGGTCTACGCCCGCTACTTCGGTACCACCCCGCCCGCCCGCTCCACGGTCGCGGTCGCCGGCCTACAGCGCAACCTGCGCGTCGAAATCGAGTGCATTGCCGTCGTCGCTGGGACACGCCACGGGCACCACTTCATCAAGGCCAAAGACGTGACCGAAGATCACTTTGATATGGAGCAGGAGCGCGAATTCTGAGCCACCGTCCGCCGGCACGCAACGCCGGCGATCCATATTGACAACAGGCCGGACGCAGGCTATAATCGCGGCCATACGATCTCGCCCGCGCCCTGTCATCCGCCTGCTCCGGCCCTCCCAGGGGACTCCCGCGTTTGCACCCTTTCGTTCGGGCTACTCGACTCGGATCTCAAAAAAGGAGCAAAGCTGCCATGGGCTTACCTACCGCGCAAGGCAAAGAGGTGGGGCGCGTGCCCCTGCCGCTCACGAGCCGGCAAGACACCTGGTGGATCCGCCCGCTGGTGACGGTGCTGGTGCTGGGCACCTTCGTGCTCTACGCGACCTGGCGCGGCCTCGAAAACCAGTTTTATGAAGTCGGCCCCTACTTGTCGCCCTTCTACTCGCCCCTGCTGCCCATCAAGCTGAACATCGCGGGGTGGCCGATCTCCCCGGCGATCTACATCATTCTGTTTCCACTCAGCTTCCGGCTGACGTGCTACTACTACCGGCTGGCCTATTATCGGGCGTTCTTCTGGGATCCGCCCGCCTGTGCCGTGCAGGAACCGGCCGCCCGCAAGCATTACACGGGAGAGCGCCAGTTCCCCTTCATCCTGCAAAACATCCACCGCTTCGCCTTCTACATCGCGGTGATCTTTATCTTCATCCTGGCCTATGACGCCATCCGGGCCTTCTTCTTCGACGGGCAGTTCGGCGTCGCGGTGGGGTCGCTCATCTTCCTGATCAATATCGTGCTGCTGGCGCTGTATACCTTCTCCTGCCACTCGTTCCGCCACCTCATCGGCGGGCGGGTCAATTGCTACTCCTGCACGCTGCGCAACCGGACGCGCTACAGCATCTGGCAGCGCGTTAGCCAACTGAACGAGCGGCACGGCCTGTTCGCCTGGGCCAGCCTCATCGCGGTCGGCCTGACCGATCTCTATGTGCGGCTGGTCGCGTCGGGCGCCATTCATGATGTGAGGTTCTTCTAGCATATGGAGGCTTACGATACCTTTGAGCACGACATCCTGGTAATCGGCGCGGGCGGGGCGGGGCTGCGCGCCGCCATCGCAGCGGGCGCCGCCGGGATGAACGTCGGCGTTGTCTGCAAGTCGTTGCTCGGCAAGGCGCACACAGTCATGGCCGAGGGCGGCATCGCCGGGGCGCTGGCAAACCTCGATAAGAAAGACTCCTGGCAGGTTCACTTCCAGGATACGATGCGCGGCGGCGCATTGCTCAACAACTGGCGCACGGTGGAGATCCTGGCGAAAGAGGCCCCGGAGCGAGTGCTGGAACTGGAGCAATGGGGCGCCGTGTTCGACCGCACGCCCGAGGGCCTGATCATGCAGCGGCCCTTCGGCGGCCATACCTACCGCCGCCTGAACCACGTCGGCGACCGCACCGGCCTGGAACTGATCCGCACCTTGCAGGATCGCGCCGTCGCCACCGGGATGACTTGCTACATGGAAGTGACCATGTCGCGGCTGCTCAAGGACGGCGACCGGGTGGTGGGCGCGTTCGGCTATTACCGCGAGACGGGCCGCTTTCTCGCCATCAAAGCGAAGGCCGTGGTGCTGGCGACCGGCGGCTGGGGGCGCATGTACAAAGTGACCTCCAACTCCTGGGAGTCGACCGGCGACGGGGCGATGCTGGCCTTCGACGCGGGGGCCGAATTGATGGGCATGGAGATGGTGCAGTTCCACCCCACGGGCATGGTCTGGCCGCCCGGCGTGCGCGGCCTGCTCGTCACCGAGGGGGTGCGCGGCGAGGGCGGCATTCTGCGCAACAGCAAGGGCGAGCGCTTCATGTTCGACCCCAAGTACACGCCTGCATCTTACAAGGGGCGCTACGCCGAGACCGAAGAGGAGGCGAGCCGCTGGATCGACGACAAGGCGAACAACCGGCCCCCGCCCGAGTTGCTGCCGCGCGACGTGGTGGCGCGCGCCATCTACCGCGAGGTCCTGGCCGGGAA
>JAICKM010000675.1 GCA_025927935.1 Chloroflexia bacterium
AGCAGCCATTCGATGCTACGTCGCAAAGGTAGGGCCATATAATAAGGGTGCCAGAGAGGGGAGTCGAAACCATACGGCCTTGCGGCCAGCGGTGTTTAAGACCGCAGCGTCTGCCATTCCGCCACTCCGGCGTGTCCTTCCCGTGATTAATCGTTGCCCATCGTGCTGCTGGTGGGCGGCAGGCCGGTTTGAACCCGGCCCCTACAACGCGAACTTACCGGGGTCGGCTACTAGCTCTCGTCGGGGGTGCTCGCGGCGATCGGGTCGAGGACTTCCTCGGCTGCCGCGATCAGCGCCCGGATCAATTTGCGCGCTTCCTTGCGCCGCTCCGGCGCGGCCTCGAAGGCGATCTCCGCGGTATCCGTGAGCGCACCCTCGGTGAAGAGCGCCAAGGTAATCAGCGAATCGACCGAGTAGCCCTCGCGTAAGCGCTGCTCGGCGGCGGCGCGCATAAACCCCCGCAGCAGTTCCGGGTCCTGGCGCGCAAGGCTGGCGATGCAGGCATCGACCACGCTCGCCATGCGCGGGCGGAGCACGTCGAGCGGGGCCTGCTCATAGCCCGACCCGGCGGCGGGTGCCTGTTCCACCAGCATCGTAATCAGGTCATCGCGATGTTCGCGCAACACCTGAACCAGTGCCTGTGCGGTTTCCTGCTGCGACATATGTGTACCCCGTGTCTGCTGTGATTGCGACCCAAACAAAAAGGGGAAGCACGTGGCTTTCCCCTCTTTGTTCTCGAATGGAGCGGAAGACCAGATTCGAACTGGCGACCCTCTCCTTGGCAAGGAGATGCTCTACCACTGAGCCACTTCCGCGTTCGGCGCCCATCCGATACTCCGGGCGGGCCTATTATACTATCGGTGTGGAGCGGAAGACCAGATTCGAACTGGCGACCCTCTCCTTGGCAAGGAGATGCTCTACCACTGAGCCACTTCCGCGTTTGCGACCGTATTATACCAAACGGCACGCTTGCTGTCAAGCGAATCCGGGCAATTTTACTCGCCCGCGGCCACCGTGGTGCCTGGTTCCTCGGCGGGCACGGGCGGCGCTTCATCCAGCTTGATACGCACTTTCTGGATGCGCCGCCCGTTCATTTCGGCCACGGTGAAGGTCATGCCGTGCCAGGGGACGGAGTCGCCGGGGTCGGGGATGCGGCCCTGTAGCTCCAGGATCAGCCCGGCCACCGTGCTGTCGAGATCCCAGTCCCGCACGCGCATATCGAAGGCGTCGACCACGTCTTGCAGTGAGAGGTTACCGGCGACCAGCAACTCGTCGGGAGCGACCCGCTGCAACGGCGCTTCCTCGTGCTGGAACTCGTCCTGGATGTCGCCGACGATCTCTTCCAGCAGATCTTCGAGGGTCAGCATACCCGACACGCCACCGAACTCGTCCACAGCAATCGCCAGGTTCTGGCGGCTACGCTGTAGCTCCTGCAACAACTCGCCGATCAGCTTGGTCTCCGGCACGAACAGCACCGGGTGGCTGATCTTCTGCAACGGCTGATCGGTGCGCCCGTCGATGTAGGCGCCCAGCACGTCCTTGGCGAAGACCATACCGGTGATGTTCTCACGGTCCTGCTCGTAAATCGGGATGCGCGAGTAGCCCGACTTGCGCACCGGCGGCCCGGCTTCGGCAATGGTCATGCGGCCCGATAACTCGAACATGTCGGGGCGGGGCACCATGACCTCGCTGACCCGGCGGTCGGTGAACTCGAAGATATTGCGGATCATCTCCTGTTCACTCGGCGTCAGCACGCCTTCGTCTTCGCCGGTCTCGACCATGGAGATGATTTCTTCCTCGGTCACGCTGGGTAGCTGCATGTTGCGGCGCCCGCCCAGCAGGCGCACGACCAGGTTCGTGGTGCCGGAGAGGAAGGCCACGGCGGGCCACATGACACGCGCCAGGATGGCTACAAAGCCGGAGACGCGCAGCGCGATTGGCTCGGCCATCTCGATGCCGAAGGTCTTGGGCACCAGCTCACCGAAAATGAGCACGAGAAACGACTCGGCGATGGTGATGAGCACCAGGGCCAGGGTATTTGCGGTCGAGACGGCCAGGCCGAAGACGTTTACCAGCCCTTTGGACGCCTCCTCCGCCAGGCTGACCGCGCCGAAGGCCGAGGTGAAGAGGGCAGTCAGCGTGACGCCGATCTGGACCGTGGCGATGAAGGTGCGCGGGTTCGACAGCAGGCGCTGCACGCGCTGGGCTTGCGGATTGCCGTCGTCGGCTAATTGCTTGATACGCGCCCGCCGCACCGAGACCGTGGCGATCTCGGCCATGTTCAAGAACGCGTTAATGAGAATGAGCACCGCAATGATGATGAGATGCCCGAACGTACTATTCACCGAAAACTCCTATAACTCCTGATAGGGATACGCAACCGGTATCCCACGGGTCGCACAGAGTAGCGCCCGATCCTATTATTTTACCAAATTTCGGGCCATGATGGATCTTGACAGGAACCCGGCGGCAGCCTATAATCCGGGCACAGACCCCCACCAGGGGGGTTCCGGCGAGAAGGGAGCGCCCGCATGGTCAAACGCGAACAAACCGCCAAGGAAGATGCGTTGAAGCGCCTGGCGTACATCGAAGGCCACCTGAAAGCCATCCGCAAGATGATTGAAAACGACGTCTATTGCGTCGATATTCTAAAGCAGACGTATGCCGTGCAGCGGGCGCTCGATAAGTTCGAGGGTGTGGTATTGCGCGGGCACCTGCATTCCTGTGTCCCCACCGGCATTCGTGAGGGGCGCGACGCGGTGATTATCGACGAGTTGGAGCAGTTGTTCGACCTGTCGCGCCGGTGATCCACTCTGCTGCCTCTCGTTCGCAAGTTGCGGGCCATGATTCCGGAAACGGGCGAGGTTCAGGCGGTATATTACACTATGCTGTAGCAACAAACGAACCCGACCGCAAGTGCTTTTCCTCGGTCGGGTTCATCTTTGTCTGCTCGCTTCCCGCTGGATAAGGCGCTGACGGAACCGCTATTTGGGCTGCCCCGAGATTTTGATCAAGCGGGCGGAATTAGCCAGGATGCCCAGGTCACACGGCACAGTTCTTGTTCTTAATCCAACTCGACTACTGGCAGGCCGTGGACGCCGAGAATGGTGGAGATTTCGCTGCCGTGATGGATGTCATGTTCGAGCACATGCCAGATGATCCACTGGAGCGAAACGGCGGGTCTGATTTCGCCGGAACGCGCCGCTGCATCCAACCACATCTGGGCGTAGGGCTGGAGCGCCGGCTCGACCCGTTGCGCGTGACGCACCCGTTCCGCCTGATCTAGCGGCGGGACAACCTGCTCCAGATCCGTAGGGGTCCGGCGGGCCAGCGTCTGCTCGATGAGCCGCCAGGTCTTCTCCAGTCCGGCAACCAGTTCTGCCGCCGAGTGTAAGGGATCCACGTCCGCCTCACAGACGCCCAGCGCCCATAATTCGAGGGCAGTAAGATCGGCGCTCCCCTCGCCCATCCGGGCGAGGAACCACCAGGCGCGATCGGCGACAATATGCGTGGCGTACATGCCAATCGACCAGGTTTGCGGCGTGAGGCGCAAGGCAAGCTGCTCGCCGGTAAGGGGCGCGAGGGCCGCGACAAGCCGTTGCTGGTAGATACCCCAACCCGCGTAGAAGGGGAGGAGGGAAAGCTGATGTTCCGTCATGCTAGGTATTCCTTGCTTCTTTCTGATCTCGACTGGTCGGAAAATGTCGGTTCAGCCTGCCGGGGCGGGCGGGCTCACGGGCACGGTGTAGCCCAATTTCTCAATCTGGCGCGTCAAGCGTTTCACCTGGGCATCCGGTTGCCGCCGCTCAAATATGCTTAACTGGCGACCTCGCTGGTGACAGTGGGGGGCGCGGGGGCGGCGCCGATTTGCTGGAAGGCTGCCAGCGTGCCGCGCTCGGCGGCCTGGTTGGCGACGCGGATGGCGCTGCGGATGGCGCGAGCGTTGGAGCGG
>JAICKM010000639.1 GCA_025927935.1 Chloroflexia bacterium
GAAGTAGACCCGGATCGTCTGGCCCTTGTACGCCGTCAGATTGAAGGTCTCCTTCACCCAGGCGCCGCGCGTGTTGGTGTTGCTGACTGTCTTCAGCGTCGCCAGCAACGCGCCGCTGCTGTTGAGCACCTGCGTCGTGAGCTTATCATACGCCGTCGTGGTGCCCTCCGAACTGGTCATGTACCACCAGTAGGTCAGCGTGGCCGACGTGGCGGTGCTGGGTACGGCCACCTGCTGGTAGATGGTGTCCGTGCCGTTGTTGTAGCCGCCCAGGTACGCGCTGTAGGCGCCGGTGTGCGGGCGGGTGGTGTCGATCAGTTGGTAGCCGCCGCTGGAGGTCTGCACCCACGGCGTGGTGCCACTCTCGAAACCGCCGTTGGTCAGGGCTTCGGCGCAACCACCCGCGCCGGGCGTGGGCGTATTGGTCGGCGGGACGGGCGACGGGGTGCGGGTCGGCGTGCGCGTCGGCGTGTTGGTGCTGCCTGGCGCCGCCGTCGGTGTGCGCGTCGGCGTACGAGTCGCCGTGTTAGTCGGCGGCGGCGCCACCGGCGTGTTGGTCGCTGTCGGGTTCGGGATACCGGAGCAAGTGGAGACCTGGAACGCGCCGATGCGCGTCGACCAGCCCCAGCCGCCGCTGTTGTTGTATTCCTGGGTATACCAGAAGGTGCAGTCGTCGGTCGGGTCGACCGTCATGCTGCTGTAGTCGCCCCAGCGGTTCACGCCCGACTGGTAGCCGGTGCCGGTCAGCAACGTGCCCTCACCTTGCGGCATGGTGCCCAGGGCATCGGTCGCCAGGCGGCCGGTGTAGCGGATGCTGGGGTAGACACTGCTGCTGGAGGCGCTGTAGCCGAGGGCCATGTCGCCCGCCTTATTCATGGCGACGCTGCCCATCCAGCGCCAGGTGGTGTCGGGCTGGTAGGTACCCTGCTGATAGAGGCTGGCCGTGCTGCTGGGGTTGCGGATCTCGTACCAGCGCACGCCTGCCACACCGCCCGCGCTGACGCTGTGGCTCAACGTCAGCGACTCGTGGTCGCCGAAGTTGCGGTAGGCCACGCGGTGCATCAGGCGGTCGCCCAGGCCGTCAAGTTTCTGGCTGGTGGACGGCTGGGGCACGCAGTTTTGCGTCGTGGAGCAAAGCTCGGTGAACCCGGCGGCAGTCAGGTTGGCCGAGTTGGTCCAGGTGGTGTTGGCCGGGGTGGTCCAGTCCACGTGGAAGCGGTAGACTTTCAGCGTGGTGCCGAACTGCACGAAGGTGTCTGCCGCGCCACTGGGCGGCACGGTGGTGCCGTCGAAGTCGGCGGGCATAATCGGGGATGCGCTGCTGCCCAGCGGGGCGCTGGTAGTCTGGAAAGTGGCGGCGGCGCCGGTCAGCATCTTGGCCCGGTTGAACACATAGGGCCGCGGGCCGGCATAGGTCTGGCCGCCCGTGAACCAGTTGACCGACATATAGTAGCCGTCGGGCCACACGCCCAGGTGCGGGTAGTCCGGGAAATCGCTGGTGCTCAACTGGAAGGCGTAGCGATTCCAAGATCCGGTCGGGTCGCTGGTGCTCGAAATGGCGATGCACTCATTATAGGGCGAGGCGGCGGTAAACTGGCTGACCAACCAGCGATCGGCCAGCGAGTCGTAGAGCACGACCGGGTCGCCGTCGTTGCGCGTCTGGCAGGGGCCGCCGAAGCCGCTCCAGATGGTGTTGATCGCCGCCGGGCCGTAGAGCGACGTGCCGCTCTTGTTCCAGACCTGGAACGACGAGTTGACCGTCTGCACATAGTAGTTCAAGCCGACATCGCCGTTGGTATCGGGCGGGGCGCACCCGCCGCAGCCGCCCGCCTGGTTGATCCCGGCCCAGTTCTTGACCGGCGCGGGTATGTTCGGGACGGCGGCATCCGGTCCGGCGTCTGCGCCGAAGCTGTTCTGCACGACGGGGTCGGGCACATCCTTGTGGCCGATCAACGGGATCCACTCGTTGCGGTCGTTGGCTTCCTGCTCTCCCTTGCTGATCGCCGGGAGCGGCTTGATGTCGCGCAACGGTGGCGACACATCATTCTTGGACGATTGCCCGACGACGATCGGGCCGTCAGCGGCGACTTCCGGTGGCTTGGGGCCGTTGGGCACCGCTGCCCCGGCTCCTGTTGCGCTACTCCCCACGGGACCCCGGCCAAGTGCAGCACTCGGCGCGGCGGATTGCGTATGGCCGATTTGCCAACCGGCCAGCGCGAGTAGCGCCAGCAAGGCGACGATGCCTGCTATTACCCGGCGGGGATGACGTGTCTGGTGGACCATGTGTGCGGTTCCTCCTCCTTAAAGACGCGATACCAACGGGTGCGAATACGGATCTGCCGCTCGAAGGCGCCCTCCCGTGGCCGCGACCGGGCCGGGCCGGCGCCGGCCTCCTTCCGGCGCCCCATCTCTCGAGGCATACAGGATTTTCCCCGCCCCTATCGTACTACAGTAGTGCTGACAAAAGGACTGACAAAACCGGCCCAATTTGGGATGAAATTCGGCCTATTTGCGATCTGTTTCGCGCCCGCCGCTCCGCGGATGCCCTCTACTTAGAATATCCATTCCCGACGCCAAACCCCGCCGCATCTCAATCGTTGATCCTATGGCGACGTACCGGGTTTGGAACTGGGGCGCGCAATCTGGTATGCTCCCCCAGGTACGTTGCGACGACGACAACCGGGCTGCCCGCTACGGGTGTGCCTTTATTGTGGAGCAAACATGAAATATCTGTGCGCGGGCCTGGTCCTGATCGGGCTGGCCCTGCTGGTGGCCGGGGCGCCGGATGGCCGGGCGCAGGGCGGCGGGCGCTTCTATCCCCAGACCGGCCACACCCTGGCCGCCCCGTTCGTGGCCTACTTTGACGCCCACGGCGGGCTGCCCATCTACGGCTACCCGCTGGCCGAGGCCGAGATGGAGGGCGACCACCTGGTGCAATACCTGGAGCGTGCCCGGCTCGAAGCCCACCCGGAGCACGCCGGCACGCCTTATGACGTGCAGTTGGGCCTGCTGGGCGTCACGCTGACCGCCGGGCGCAGCTTCCCGCCCGCGCCCGCCGCCGAGGCCCAGGCCGCCCCCGACCGGCGCTACTTCCCTGAAACGCACCACACCCTGCGCGGCCCCTTCCTGGCCTACTGGCAGGCCCACGGCGGCCTGGCCCAGTTCGGCTACCCGCTGTCCGAGGAGGTCGTCGAGCGCAACCCGGCGGACGGCAAGACCTACACGGTGCAGTACTTCGAGCGCAACCGCTTCGAGTACCACCCCGAAAACCGCCCGCCCTACGATGTGCTGCTGGGTCTGCTGGGCCGCGACGCCTTCGCCCGCCGCGTGACGGTGGGCGAGGCTCAGGTCACGCTGCCCACCTACGACTACGAGGCCGCGTTCACGGCTCCCGCCGCGGACCGGCCCCAGGCGTATCCTGGCCTGAACTTCGCCGCGGTCGGCCCGGCGCGCGCCCGCACATACCGGCTCATCACGCTGGAGAACCGCTACCTGCGCCTCGCCATCCTGCCCGACCTGGGCGGGCGGCTCTATCAGGTGGTCTACAAGCCTACCGGCCACGAGGAACTCTACCGCAATCCCGTGGTCAAACCGGCGCCCTTCGGCGCGCGGGGCTGGTGGCTCGGCGTGGGCGGCAACGAGTGGGCCTTCCCCACCGACGAGCACGGCCTGCTCGAATACCTGCCCTGGACGGCTACTGTCCGCCGCGAGGGTGACGGCGGGGCGACCGTGCTGCTCGACGCTACCGACCGCCAGACCGGCCTGCACGGCACCGGCCAGGTCAGCCTGGCCCCCGACGAGGCCGCCTACACCTTGCGCATCGCCGTGACCAACCCCACCGGGCAACCCAAACCGTACCAGCTCTGGATCAACACCATGCTGGCCCCCGGCGGCACCAACCACGTCCCGGCCAACTCCACCTGGACGCTGCCCGCCACGGCCCTGACCGTGCACAGCACGGACGACCCGGCGCTGGGCGCGCCCAAGACCCGCGTAGCCTGGCCGCAGGCCGGGAGACGCTCCCTGGCCGACTACGGCACCTGGACGGGCTACCTAGGCGCCTTCGTCCCGCCCGACGCCCGCACCGGCGACTACGCCGCGCTCTACAACCAGGCCGCCGACGAGGGCATGGTGCGTGTCGGCCCGCCCGCCACAGTCGCCCAGGGCCTGAAGATCTTCGCCTTCGGCCCGCGCTTCGACCC
>JAICKM010000235.1 GCA_025927935.1 Chloroflexia bacterium
CGCAGTAGCACCATTGCGCAGGGGCACCCCGATCATATCGTCAACGATGCTTACTTCCGCATGTCGGGCACCTCGATGGCCGCGCCGATGGTCGCCGGGGCCGCCGCACTGTTGCTGCAGCGCGAGCCGGGACTCACGCCGGATCAGGTCAAGTATCGCCTGAAAACGACGGCCATGCGTGGTGATGGTTGGCGGGCCTACGATCCCGGCAAAGCGGGATCGGGCTATCTGGATGTCTATGCTGCGGTGCACAGCACGACGACGGCTAGCGCCAACACCGGCATATCGGTCAGCCAATTGCTCACCACCGGGTCCAATCCGATCACCTGGGGCAGCGTGAGCTGGAACTCGGTGAGTTGGAACTCGGTGAGTTGGAACTCGGTGAGTTGGAACTCGGTAAGCTGGAACTCGGTGAGTTGGAACAGTGACTTTTGGGGTCCGTGATCGGAAGCATGACGGGCGTCGCACGACGGCAGTCATCGCGCCGCCTAAGGAGTTCCTGATGTTGAGATTACAGGCCCTGTCACGTCGTGGCACGCGGGGCATGATACAGGGACGTATCTTCTTCGTAGCGGTCCTAATGCTGCTCGGCATGAGCCAGGCTCCGGTGCCGGCGCCTCCGTTATGCGCCGCCCCCGCCTTGCTGGCGCAGGCGGCCGCCGATCCGCAGGCCATGCTGCACGTTATCGTGCAGCAAGAGCCGGGAGCCGGCGACGTGGCGGCCCTGGTGGAGCGCCTGGGGGGCCGGGTGACGCGTGACCTGCACATCATCCGCGCCTTTAGCGCCGTGTTGCCGGGGCGGGCCGTGAGTGCAGTCGCGGCGGCGGCCGGCGTGCGCTGGATCTCGCCGGATGCCCCGGTCGTCACCACCGGCTGCACCGCGCCCTGTGTCGATACCAGCAAGCTGCGCGGTAGCTATCCGCAGACGGCGCGGGCGTCGAAGGTCTGGAATGACGCACCGGGCTACCGGCAGGGCCAGGGTATCGGCGTCGCCGTGCTCGATAGCGGCATCAGTCCACACGCCGACCTGGGCAACCGGGTGGTGGCGAACGTCACGGTGGGAGCGTCTCCCGTGGTGACGGATACCTACGGGCATGGCACCCATGTCGCGGGCATCATCGGCGGCGACGGCACCGCCTCGCACGGCGCTTATATCGGCATCGCGCCCAAAGCCAACCTGGTGAACGTCAAAATCAGCAACGATGCGGGCGCCGCGAGCGCCGCCGATGTCGTGGCTGGGCTGCAATGGGTGAACGACAACAAGAGCCGTTATAATATCCGCGTCGTCAACCTCTCGCTGAACAGCAGCATGGCGCAATCCTATCAGGTCGATCCCATCGACGCCGCGGTGGAAATCCTGTGGTTCAACAAGGTGGTCGTGGTGGTCTCGGCGGGCAATGACGGCCGGAATGCGCTCTATCCCCCCGCCAACGATCCGTTCGCGATCACGGTGGGCGCGGTGGACGACAAAAGCACCAGCGGCACCGGCGACGATCGCATGGCAACCTTCTCGGGCTACGGGACGACCGGCGACGGCTTTGCCAAGCCGGACCTGGTGGCGCCGGGGGTGAACATCGTCAGTGCGCTGGCCGGATCAGGCGCCCTGCTACCGGCGCAACACCCCGATCACCTGACCGCCGGCTTTACCGGGGCCGCGGCATACTTCCGCATGTCGGGCACCTCGATGGCGGCGCCCGTCGTGGCCGGGGCGGCGGCCTTGCTGCTGCAAGATGAACCCGATCTGACGCCCGATCAAGTAAAATACCGGCTGCTGGCGACGGCCCACGCGCTGCCGGGGCCGGTGGGGCCGGGCGCGGGCGCGGGCATGCTCGACATCGAGGCGGCGCTGAAAGCCGGCAGTACCCAAAGCGCCAATACCGGCACCCCCGCCAGCCGCCTGCTCTGGACCGGAGACGCGGCGGTGAACTGGAATTCGGTGAACTGGAACTCGATCAATTGGAACTCCATTAACTGGAATTCGGTGAACTGGAACTCGATCAACTGGAACTCGATCAATTGGAATAGCGACGACTGGGGTCCCTGACCGGACCACTCCGTCGTGTGAGTGTTGGGCAATTGTAGCTGGGCGGGCCAGGCGCGGGCTTGCCCAGCCGGGGGCGAGGTAGTGGAGACTCCTCGCTCCGTTTGGTTGGAGAAAAGCTATGTCGAGGCGAGCCTGGGCCTATATCTGGGGAGTACTGGCGGCGGGGACCCTGCTCGGCGGCTGGTTGCTGCCGGGTCTGGCGGACGAGGCCCCGTGGCCGACGTGCGCCGCCTTGACCTTATTGGCGACCCTGGCGCTGCTCTTCAAGACCGTATTTAAGAGTAAGCACCAGGCCGACGGGGCATCCATAGCTTATAGCCCCGTGCTCGTCTTTTTCTTCGCCGGGGTGCTCTTGCTGCCCCCGGCCTTCCTGGTGCCGCTCGTCGTCATTCCCCATCTGATTGACTGGGCCAAAGAGCGCTGGAACAAGAGCGACAATTTGCCGGCGTGGTATATCCAGCCCTTCAACATCGCCACCTACCTCATCGTGGGGGTGTTTGCGTGTGTCCTGTACCGGGGCCTGAATACGGGGCCGGCAATGGGCCTCTCCCCGGCGCCGGTGCTGGGCGTCATGGCGATTATCCTGGCCTATGTCGTTCTGAATAGTGTGTTCATCGGCCTGGCGCTGGTGCTGGCGCGCGGGCTGTCGTGGCAGGCCACCGGCGTGCTTAATCCGGAAAATTTGCTGCCTGACTTTATCATGCTGTCGCTGGGTTACGCCGTGGCGCTGCTGTGGAGCTTGAATCCGTGGCTGGTGCTGCCTGTCCTCTCGCCGCTGGTGCTGATCTCACGGGCGCTCCAGGTGCCGCAACTGAAGAAAGAGGCCCAGACCGACGGCAAGACGGGCCTGGCGAACGCCCGCCACTTCGGCAATCTCGCCAAAGCCGAACTGGATCGCGCCGCGCGCTTCAACCGGCCGGTGGCCCTGGTCATGGCCGACCTCGACCTGCTGCGCGATGTCAATAATACCTACGGCCACCTGGCCGGCGACGTGGTGCTGACCGGCATCGGCCAGATTATTCGCGAGACGGTGCGCGAATACGACGTGGCCGGGCGGTTCGGGGGCGAGGAATTTGCCCTGGTGCTGCCCGAGGCGGGGCCGGCGGAAGCCCACCGCCTGGCCGAGCGCTTGCGCCAGGCCGTCGAGGCGGCCAGCTTCAAAGTCACGACCAGCCCCACGCCGATCCGCGTGACGATGAGCCTGGGCGTGGCCTGCTTCCCGACCGACGGCGATACGCTGACCGGGCTGATCCACGAGGCCGATGTGGCAGTCTATCAGGCGAAGCTCAACGGGCGCAATCGCGTAGTCTGTGCCACTGATGTGCCGCATTATATCCGGCTGGGTGATGTCACGGCCGGGCCGGGCAGCGAAGAACCGGCCCGCGCCTATTTGGCCGCGCACCCGGCCAGTCCGCAGGCGGCCCCGCGGTTCCCTGCCCCGCCTGCCTCTTTAGAGGCACCGGCGCCCGCCGCGCATTCTACCGGCGCCGCGGCGCCCAACAACGGCGGGGGACCGGCCGGCGCGGACGGCGCCGCGGGCGGGCCGAACGAATCGGGCGAGGAGTCCAGCGCAGCGGGCGGACCGTCGGGTTTGCTCTGGATGTTTGTCGGTGGCGTGACGGCGCTCGCGGTCGCTGTCACCCTGCTCAGTGGGGCGTCCGGCGTGCCTCCGCACCTGGTCGCCCTGGTGCTCTTCGCGCTACTGGCCGGGCTGTTTGAGTTGCTGCAAATTAACGTGTATGGCGACAACACGACCTCCGTCTCGGTGGCGATCACGTTTGCCGCCGCCCTCGTGACCGGCGTGCCGGGGGTGGCGGTCGTCAGCGCGGTGATCGCACTAGTTCACTATCTGCGTCGCCATCCCCAGCCGTATAAAACCGCCTTCAATTGGGCCACCCACTTGCTGGCCGGGTCGGCGGTGGTGTGGATCATGCAGGCGCCGGCGTTGCCGTTGCAACTGGATAACGTGCTCTGGCTGGTCGTGCCGACGGTGCTGGCCGCCCTGGTGCAATACGCCATCGAGAGCGGGCTGATCGCCGCCGCGATCAGCCTGGCAGGGGGCATGCGCTTTATTACCACCTGGCGCAAGCAATTGCAATGGCTGGCCTTGCACTATGTCGTCCTGGGCCTGATGGGCCTGTTCCTGAGCATGGCCTACACGTCGCTCGGTACGCTGGGCGTGGCCGTCTTCACCCTGCCTGTGCTGATGATGCGCTATGCCCAGCAGCAATATGTGGATCGCACCAAAGACAGCGTCCAGGAACTGACCCGCATGAACGGCGAACTGGCCCGCGCCAATCGGGAGATCGTCAGCGCGAGCCGGTCGATCCAGCAACTCAACGACGAGTTGTTCCTGACCCTTTCCAAGATCCTCGACGTGCGCGATCCGTATGTCGGGGGCCACGCCTCCCAGGTGTCGCGCTATGCCACGGCCATCGCCGTGGAACTCGGCTTGCCGCCCGAACAGGTCGAGCAAGTGCGCCAGGCCGGGTTCCTGCACGACATCGGCAAGATCGCCATTTCGGAGCAGATCTTGCACAAGCCAAGCAAGTTGACCGACGAGGAATACGAATATATCAAGGGCCATGCGGCGATTGGCGCGGAGTTTCTGGCGACCAGCCAGGCGCTGCGGCATCTGGCGCCTATGGTGCGCGGCCATCATGAGCGCTGGGATGGCGCGGGCTACCCCGACGGCTTGCGCGGGGCGGAGATTCCCCTGGAAGCCCGCATCCTGGCCGTCTGCGACGCCGTCGAAGCCATGGCGTCGGACCGGCCGTATCAGCCCGCCAAGTCCCTGGCCGAGGTGATTGCCGAGGTGCGCCGGTGCGCCGGCACCCATTTCGATCCCCTGGTGGCCGAGGTCTTCATCCGCGTGGCCGAGCGCGACGGCGCCACGCTCGTGGTCAACTCGGCCCGCGAGGTGTTGCGCAAGCACGTCGATAGCCCCGACCCGTTCACGCTGGGCACGCAGATCTTCACGCCCCAGCCTGCCCCGGCCTGATGGCCTATGGAGACCAAATGGGGCAAAATTGTGACGCCATTGTAACGTGATCCACCTTTGACGAGGGCCGCGCTTTCGGGTAACATTACGGTGTAATACCCACCGCCCTCAATGACCGGAATAATCCCCCGGTCGTTGGCTAGCGCACTATAAAGGCCCCGCAACGTTTGAAATCACCAACGACTGAATCACACCTCACCACGCCGCTCCGCCGGCCCCGTGGGCGCCGGCTGCGGCGCGGCGGCTGCCTGCTGCGCGTCCTGCTCGTCCTGGTTGTGCTGGGCGGCGGCGGCGCGCTGGCGCTGAAACTCTTCGGCAACGATATTCTGCCCCCACTGGTCGATACGGTGCGCGGCGTGGTCGGGCCGGAGGCGATGGCCGAGGTGGAGTCCCGCTATTACGGCTTTGTCGAAACAACGCATCAGTGGCAGCGCGACCTGGGGCTGCGCCCGAAACTCGCCGCGCCCTGGGCGGTTAGCACCGTCCCGCCTCGACCCACCGCGCCGGTGAGCGTCGCGGATGCCGATAGCCTCGATGCGGTGCCCGCCGCGCCCAGTCCCACGGCCGATCTGACTGTGATCCAGGAGCTGCCGGGGGAACTGCCCAGCGAGACGCCCACGCCGGTGCCGGAAACGCGCGTGATCGACCTCCTGCCCGCCACGGTGGCGCCGCCGACGCTACGCCCGCCCACGGCGACCCGCACGCCGAAACGGGCCACGCGCACGCCGCGCCCCTTGAAGGCCACGGCCACGCCGGTGCCCGAACTCCCGGCAGATCAGCCTATCACGCCCCCCACCGAGCCACCTACGGCCATCGCCGAGGAGCCCGCCGCCACGGCTCCGTCGCCGGTGATCGAGGCCGCTAACCCACCCGCGGCAGCGCCCCCGGTCTACAACGGCGCCGGCCCCGCGCCGATCAACCCGATCATCCAGGATGGGGCCCTGCCGGGTGAGGGCGTATGGACTGCGGACGGCTTCCCGGCGGCGCCCGACGGCGGCTCACCCGCCTTCTGGAAGACCTACCTGCGCCCCGACGCGGCCCGCCCGGATGCCCTGGTCTACATGGTGCGCGTCGATCTGCGCCGCGTCCGGCTGCATATGGTGGCCGGGACTAAAGAGCCGGTCTCGTCGCTGGGCACGCACGGCAGCGGCCAGGTCCCGACCGCCGACCAGGCGCTGCTGGCGGGCGCCTTTAACGGCGGCTGGAAGTCGGTCCACGGCAATTACGGGATGCGGGTCAACGGCCTGCAGATCGTACCGCCCAACCCGCGGCCCGATACGGCGACGCTCGCTCTGCACGCCGACGGGCGGGCGGAACTGGGCGGCTGGAAGACTCTGCAGAACGCGAGCGACCTGGTGAGCTATCGCCAGAACTGCCCGCTGCTGATCGACAACGGCACGATCAACGTGTCGACGCACATCACGAGCACCTGGGGCCTATCGCTGCTGAACGAGATGTATGTCTGGCGTTCGGGCGTGGCGATGACGCCGGATGGCGCGCTGATCTACGCCGCGGGCACGCCTATCTCCGCCGACGAGCTAGCCGCCGCCTTCCAGCGCGCGGGCGCCAACATGGCGATGCAACTCGATATCAACAGCGCCTGGGTGCAGTGGCTGTCGTATGACCGCAACAGCGCGGGCCGCCCGCAGGCCACGCCGCTGGTGCCCGATATGGCCTTCCGGCGCGACCAGTATCTGTCCCCGAACGACCGCGACTTTTTCTACCTGACCTGGCGCACCTCCGCCGCGCGCTAGTCGTAAGGCGGCACGGGCCGGTTTGCAACCGGCCCCTACCCCGCTGAATGCCCGGCATAGTAAAGCGCCCCGGTACGCATGACGATTGCGTGCCGGGGCGCTTTGTTGCGTCCGGTTCGGCTACCCCGTAGACGGGGTTATTGCCGCAGGGTATGGACCGGACGGTTTATTGGGCTTCCAGGCGCCACTGGCCCTCGCCGTGGACCACTGAGCGGACGTAATCGGCGACGTGCTCCCGCTCCTCCACGCCATCCAGCACCATGGACTCCAGCACCGGGACCATGTCCGGGGCCACATCGTGCAGTTCGTCGATCACCGGGCGATCGTTGCGCGTGGGTGAGGGGTCGGTGACATAGTCGTAAAGCTCGTCGGTGAGCGCGCGCTCGTTGACCTCGATATGGAAAAAGCGATAGTTGTTGCTCATGGTTACTGGCTCCTCTCCGAGCGCGGTGCGCCCGTGTGTGCGGCAGGTTAGCGGGGCGATGCGGTCGCCGTAGGGACCGGCCGGTGGGCTTCGATACAGCGCACGCCCTGCGGCCCCACCGTGGCCGCGTGGCGGGTATGGGGCGGCAGCACCAGCCGGTCGCCCGGCTGCAGGACCAGGTCCGCCTGGCCCGGCACGTGGAAGACGATGCGGCCCTCCAGGCAGACGAGCGTTTTCTCAAACGGGTGCGTATGCTCGGCATAGCGGTCGTGCGGGCCGTTGCCCCACGTGTAGTAGGCGAGGCCGGCGTTGTCAAACTCCCGGCCCAGCGTCGCGGCGTCGGCGCGACCCGGTTCGGTTGCGGGGTGTACCTTCAGTGGCGCAATCACAGCAGGTCCTCCGTCTCATAAGATCAAGGGGCAGTCCCTCTCGTCCCCTCTATTATAGTATAATCCGGGTGTCACGCGTACCCGAGTGAGGCGTGGCATTTGTTTTTGGCTAGCGAAAGGATGGGGAAACCGTGAAGCAACTGGAAGTCTCGGAGGCGGCGGGGCCGCGCTCCCAGCAGATCGGCGGAGTGCGCGGGCTCTCGCCCGCCTTCCTGGTCGTGACCGGGGCCTTTATTGCCTGTCTCATCGTGGCGAATATCATCGCGGTCAAGCTGGTCAGTTTCGGCGGCCTGATCTTGCCGGCCGCCGTGATCGTGTTCCCGCTGAGCTACCTATTTGGCGATGTGCTGACCGAGGTCTACGGCTTTGCGCGCGCCCGGCTGGTCATCTGGCTGGGCTTCGCCTGTAACGCGCTGGTGGTACTCGCCATCCTGGCGGCAGGCGTGCTGCCGGGCGCACCGTTCTGGACGGCAGGCGACCAGGCGGCCTACGACCGTATCCTGGGGTTCACGCCGCGCCTCTTGCTCGCGTCTTTTCTCGCCTACCTGGTGGGCGAGTTCGTCAATTCCTATGTGCTGGCCCGGCTCAAGGTCGCGACGCGCGGGCGCCAGCTGTGGCTGCGCACCATCAGCAGCACCCTGGCGGGCGAGGGCCTGGACTCGCTGGTCTTTATCACAATCGCTTTCCACGGCACTCCCGTGGACCTGGGCACGACCATCGTGACCCAATGGCTGTTCAAGTCGGCCTATGAGGTGATCGCCACGCCGCTGACCTATCTCATCGTCGGGTGGCTCAAGCGGATCGAGGGCGTCGATCACTTCGACTACCACACCGATTTCAACCCGGTGGCCTTGCAGAAGGGACTTTAGCCGGGGCCGGTTTAAAACTCGCTCCTACATCAGGTGCGGGCCGGATCCGCCGCTGACGTACCCGGCCCGCACGAGAGGATTTTGCCATGCCGCTGTCGGAACGGTTCGCGGATGCGCTGGTGTATGCGACAGGGTTGCATGCCGGGCAGGTGCGCAAGGGATCGGGCGTGCCCTATATCGCCCACCTGCTGGCCGTGACGGCCCTGGTGCTGGAGTATGGCGGCGACGAAGATACCGCCATAGCCGCGCTGCTGCACGACGCCGTGGAGGACCAGGGCGGCGCCGCGACGCGGGCGGCCATTGCCGCGCGCTTCGGCGAACCCGTGGCGGTGATTGTGGATGGTTGCAGCGACACCGATGTGGTGCCCAAACCGCCGTGGCAGGCGCGCAAGGAAGCGTATATCGCGCACGTTGCGGGGGCGCCGCCGGCAGTGCTGCTGGTGTCCGCGTCCGATAAGCTACACAACGCCCGGTCGATCCTGGCCGACTACCGGCAGGTGGGCGAGGCGCTGTGGGACCGCTTCACCGGCAGCCGCGCGGGCACCCTCTGGTACTACCGCGCCCTGGTCACGGCCTACCGGCAAACCGTCGCGCCGCCCGCCCTGGTGGACGA
>JAICKM010000878.1 GCA_025927935.1 Chloroflexia bacterium
GGCCGTACTCAAAGCCTACGAGCTACCGTTGCGGGAAGGGCTAGAAGCCGAGCGCACCGCGTTATATACGTTGTTCAGCAGCGAGGATCAGAAGGAGGGCATGCGCGCTTTTATCGAGAAACGCAAACCTACCTTCCAGGGCCGTTAACCATGCGCCCCGACCAGGTCGCGCGGGAGGACATGCAGGCGATGGACGCCCTGGTGCGCCCGTTGCTGACCGAACTGGCCGACGCGGTCTGGGGGCGCAATGGGCGCTTGCGACGCACCTGGCGCCTCACGCACGAGGGATCGACCTGGCGGGTGATGCATGACAAGCGCGAGGAGGTTTTTCGCGTCACAGTTGATCTCGCGCAGCGCCGCTTTCAGGTGGACTGCCACGCCGGGCCTATCGTGACCGAAGGCATCGGGGACGAACAACTGCGCCGCGCCCTGGCCGTGGCCCATCACCGTGGGCCGGCGCACCCCGGCGAGATCTAAGCCAACAGGAGGCGATTGTGGAGTATCAGACGATTACCTGGGTGGTGCGCGAGGGTGTGGGCACCCTGACGCTCAACCGGCCCGAGGTGCTCAACGCCTTGAACAAGCAGATGACGGACGAAATCCAGGATGTGCTCAAGCAGGCTGAGCGCGATAAAACGGTGCGCTGCCTGATCATCACCGGCGCCGGGCGCGCGTTTTCGTCGGGCGAGGACCTGAAGGCGCACCGGGAAAGCGGGCCGGAGTCCATCGCGGACTCGGTGCGCTCACGCTATAACCCGATCATTATGAAGATACGCGCGCTGGAAAAGCCGATCATCGCATCCGTCAACGGAGTGGCCGCCGGGGCGGGGTGCAGCCTGGCGCTGGCCGCCGACCTGCGTATCGCATCGGACAAGGCCAAGTTCATCGAGGCGTTCGCCCGCATCGGCCTGATGCCGGATTCGGGCAGCACGTTTTTCCTGCCCTGGCTGGTGGGCTACAGCAAGGCCGCCGAGTTATGTTTCCTGGCCGAGGACGTGCCCGCCGACGAGGCGTTGCGCATCGGCCTGGTGAACAAAGTGGTGCCCGCCGCCGAACTCGAAGCGGCGACGGCCGCCTGGGCCAACAAACTCGCCCAGGGACCGACCGTCGCCTACGGGCTGACCAAGCGGGCGCTCAACCGCGCGCTCCACGCGCCCTTGCACGAGATCCTGGAGTACGAAATGTACGGCCAGGAAGCGGCAGGGCGGACGGCCGATTTCCGGGAGGCCGTCGCCGCCTTCCTGGAGAAGCGGCCCGCCACCTTCAAGGGCGAATAGCCATGCCGGCGGCGGACGCGGGCCTGATCGGGGTGATCGGCGCGGGCACGATGGGCGCGGGCATCGCGCAGGTGGCCGCGCAAAGCGGGCGCCCGGTGGTGCTGTATGACATCAAGCCGGAGTTTGTGGAGCGCGGCCTGGGCACCATCACCAGGGGGTTGCAGGGCCGGGTGGACAAAGGCCGCATGGCCGCCGGGGAGATGGCCGCTATCCTGGCCCGCATCCAGACGACGACCGAGCGGGATGCCCTGGCGCCGGCCACCGTTGTGATCGAAGCGGCGCCGGAGAGCCTGGCACTGAAGCAGGAGTTGTTCGGCGCCCTCGACCGGATGTGCGGCCCCGACACCATCCTGGCTTCCAACACGTCATCGCTGTCAATCACCGCGCTGGGCGCGGCCACGAAGCGCCCGGAGCGCGTGGCCGGGATGCACTTCTTCAACCCCGCGCCGGTCATGGCGCTGGTGGAGGTGGTCGCCGGGCAGCGCACCGATCCGGCGGTCACGGCGGCCATCGCGGACCTGGCGCGGGCCATGGGCAAGACGCCGGTGCAGGCGCGGGACACGCCCGGCTTCATCGTCAACCGAGTGGCGCGGCCCTTCTATGCCGAGGCGTTGCGGATGCTGGGCGAGAATATCCAGCCGGTCGATGCAATTGACCGGCTGGTGAAGCTGGCCGGGTTCCGCATGGGGCCGTTCGAGTTGATGGACCTGATCGGCATCGACATCAACTTCGCCGTCACCGAGTCGGTCTATGCCGCCTTCTTCGGCGAGCCGCGCTACCGGCCCCACCCCATCCAGCGGCGGCTGGTCGAGTCGGGCATGATCGGGCGTAAGGCGGGGCGCGGGTTCTACCTCTATGATGGGGGCAAGGCTACCGGCCCGAACCCGCTGCTGGCCGTCGATCCGACCTACGCGACGGCACTCACGTTCGCGCGCCTGCCGGACAGCCTGGAGCGCGAACTGGCAAGCTGGCTCAACGCCGCGGGCGCCGACGAGGCGATCCTGGGCCGCGAACCGCTGGCCGCCTATGTGATCGGGCGCATCGTTTGCGGTATTATTAACGAGGCCGCGTTTGCTCTGGGCGAAGGCGTGGCCTCGGCTGCCGACATCGACACGGCCATGACGCTGGGCGTCAACTATCCGCTAGGGCCGCTGACCTGGGGCGATAAGCTGGGCCTGCCGCTGGCCGTGCAGGTGCTAGATTATTTCTACAACTACTATCACGAGGAGCGATACCGCGTGGCGCCCCTGCTGCGCGGGCTTATCGCCGCGGGGCGGCGCGGGCGGGGTGAACCGGGATTCTAGATCGCTAGAGGAGATTGCAGCGCAGATGACGTTTATCATTTTTATGATCCTGTTCGTGGGGGTGGCGGGTTGGCTGGATGCGCAGCTCAACTGGCCGAAGCCCATCACCCGCGGACGCCGGGAGCGACTCTGATGTTTGCCGGTCATTTTGGCCTCGCGGCGGCGGCGA
>JAICKM010000315.1 GCA_025927935.1 Chloroflexia bacterium
GTGGGTGTGGGAGCCGTTTTTCGGCAACGGCAGCGAACAGATCTTGCATTCGAGCGTATCGCGTTTGCTGCCGGTGCCCGACGCCTTTCTGGGCGCGCTAGGCTACCTGCTGGACATCGTGACCGGCATCATCGGCGGGCGGGGGCGCTGGCGGCAGCGGCCCTGGCTGGTGATCCTGTTCGGGCTGTTCGTGGGGCCGTTCGGCGCCGCGAGCGTCACGCTGGTGATCCTCCAGCCGGTGCTGTTCCACGCCTGGTGTACGCTCTGCCTGACCTCGGCGTTCATCTCGCTGAACATGATCGGCCCGGCGATGGACGAGTTGCTGGCGAGTTTGCAGTATCTCAAGCGTGAGCACCACGCAGGCCGGTCGCTGTGGCACGCTTTCTGGGGTAGTGGCGATGTGGCCGATGACGCCCGCGCCAAGGCGCAGGCCGCGCAGGCAGGAGGGAAGTAGCATGTGGCCGCAAATTGTCAACGCCGCCGTGGGCATCTGGTTGATGGCGGCCCCGGCGGTGCTGGACTACGGCGACCCGGCGCGGACCAATGACCGGATCGCCGGGCCATTGGCCGCGGCGTTCGCCATCATCGCCGTATCGGAGATCACGCGGCCCGTGCGCTGGCTCAATCTTCCGATTGGCCTCTGGCTGCTGATCGCGCCGTGGGTCCTGGGCTTTCCCATGGCCGCCGCGGTGAACAGCATCATCGCCGGGGTGATCCTGATCGTCTGCGCCCGCCTGGGTGGCGGCGTGACCGGCCAGTTCGGCGGCGGATGGTCGGCGTTGTGGAAGTCGCAATAATTGTTGATCGATCAAGAATAGTGACAGGAATAGTGAAAGGAGAGGTGGTTCCCCGGAGGACCGCCGCAAGCACATGAGCACAGCAGAACACAAACCGGAAGTGGTGGTGATCACCGGAGCATCGGCGGGGGTCGGGCGGGCCACCGTGCGCGAGTTCGCCCGGCACGGCGCGCATATCGGCCTGGTGGCGCGCGGGACCGATGGCCTGGAGGCCGCCAAGCGCGAAGTCGAGGGCCTAGGCGGCCAGGCGATTGTCCTGCCGACCGACGTGGCCGACGCCGACGCCGTCGAAGCAGCCGCGCAAGCGACAGAGGACGCCTTTGGCCCCATCGACATCTGGGTCAACGACGCCATGACTTCGGTGTTCTCGCCCTTCAAGGAGATGAACGCCAAGGAGTTCACCCGCGTGACCCAGGTGACCTATCTCGGCTACGTGTACGGCACGATGGCCGCGCTGAAGCGGATGCTGCCGCGCGACCACGGCGTGATCGTGCAGGTCGGCTCGGCGCTGGCCTACCGCGGGATCCCGCTGCAATCGGCCTATTGCGGATCGAAGCACGCCATCCAGGGCTTCACCGAGTCGGTGCGCGCCGAGTTGATCCACGACAAGAGCAACGTCAAGATCACGATGGTGCAGATGCCCGCGCTGAACACGCCGCAGTTCGGCTGGGTGAAGAGCCGGCTGCCGAACAAGGCCCAGCCGGTGCCGCCGATTTACCAGCCGGAAGTGGCGGCGGAAGCCATCTACTGGGTCGCGCACCACTATGAGCGGTCGGTGGATGTGGGCGCCTCGACCAGCATCGTGGTCTGGGCCAACAAGTTTGTGCCGGGCTTCGGCGACTGGTATCTGGGCAAAACCGGCTACAAATCGCAGCAGACCGGCGAGCCGCGCGACCCCAACCAGCCGAATAACCTCTGGGAGCCGGTGCCCGGCGACCCCGGCGCGCACGGCACCTTCGACGCCCGGGCGACCAACAGCAGCCCGCAACTCTGGCTCACCACCAAGGGGCGCTGGGCCACGCTGGCTGGGAGCGGCCTGGCCGCGGTCGCGCTGGGGGTGCTGCTGAATCGCAAATAGGGCAGGTAGCGCGGCCCCGCGCGGGCCGGTTTCAAACCGGCCCCTACAACGCAATGCAACACATATCATCTGACATCTGTGCATCACTGCACCGCGAAGGAACGAAGTACGCGAAGGTTCTTTATATTAACCGTAATCTTCGCGCGCTTCGTTCCTTCGCGGTGCAATAAGGACGTGGATGCACGGATGCAGGATAGAGCCGGGGGCGGCGGCCGGCGCCCGGCATCGAGAGGTTGTCCCGTTACCCCTATGGATGATACAACACACGACGCGCCCGGCTGGCCGGGCATCCCCGCGCGCTGGACTTCGAGCGCGAAGGTGGGCGTGGGCACGGCGCTGGACGCGGGCAGCCGGGTCTGGTTCACCCTGAGCCACGGCATCTTCAACGAAATCTACTATCCCCGCGTGGACCAGGCGTGTACCCGCGACCTGGGGCTGATCGTGACTGACGGCCAGGCGTTTTTCTCCGAGGAGAAGCGCCGGACGCGGTCCACGGTGACGACGGCGGCCCCCGGCGTGCCCGCCTATCGCCTGAGCAATCTTTGCGAGGACGGGCGCTATCGCATCGAGAAGGAGATCGTGGCCGATCCCGCGCAGGATGCGGTGTTGCAGCACACGCGCTTTGTGCCGCTGCAAGGCAAGCTGGAAGATTACCACCTGTACGCGCTGCTGGCGCCACACCTGGGCAACCAGGGCGCGGGCAACACGGCCTGGGTCGGCGATCATAAGGGCGAGCCGATGCTGTTTGCCCAGCGCGACGGCCTGGCGCTGGCGTTGGCCTGCTCAACCGCCTGGCTGCGCGGGTCAGCAGGCTTCGTGGGCGTGTCTGACGGCTGGCAGGACTTGCAGCAGCATCGCCTCCTGACCTGGCTCTACGACCGGGCCGAGAACGGCAACGTCGCGCTGACCGGGGAGATCGATCTGGCGGCGTGCGGCGGGGTGTTTACCCTGGCCCTGGCCTTTGGCGTGAACCCGGCGGAGGCCGGGCACCGGGCGCGGGCCGCGCTCAAGCAGAACTTCACCACCACGGCCCGGCACTATGTCGAAGAATGGCAGCACTGGCAGCGCACGCTGCACCCGGTGCCGGAGCACGGCGCCGGGGCGCGCGACCTCTACCCCATGAGCGCGGCGGTGCTGCGCATCCACGAGGCCAAGAACTTCCCCGGCGGATTTATCGCCAGCCTGAGCATCCCGTGGGGCTTTGCCAAGGGCGACCACGACATGGGCGGCTACCACCTGGTGTGGCCGCGCGACCTGGTGGAAGCGGCGGGCGGCCTGCTGGCCGCGGGCAGCGTGCCGGAGGCGGCACGCGTGCTGCAATATTTCCAGGCCACCCAGGAGCAGGACGGCCACTGGGCGCAGAACATGTGGATCGACGGCACGCCCTATTGGAACGGCATCCAACTGGACGAAACGGCCCTGCCGATCTTGTTCCTGCACCTGGCGCACCGCGAAGGGGCGCTGGCCGGGGCGGAATGGTCCGCGCTCTGGCCGATGGTGCGCCGGGCGGCGGGCTACATCGTGCGCAACGGGCCGGTGACGCAGGAGGACCGTTGGGAGGAGGACGCGGGCTACACGGCGTTTACACTGGGCGCCGAGATCGCGGCGCTGCTGGTGGCCGCCGAACTGGCCGAGGCGTGCGGCGAGCCGGACCTGGCGCCCTACCTGCGCGAGACCGCCGATGCCTGGAACGCGAGCATCGAGCGCTGGACCTATGCCAGCGGCACGGACCTGGCCCGGCAGGTGGGCGTAGCGGGCTACTATGTGCGCATCGCGCCGCCGGGGCATACGGGCACTGTGATCATCAAGAACCGGCCCGCGGACGAGTCCCAGCAACCGACCGCCGCCATCGTCAGCCCCGACACGCTGGCCCTGGTGCGCTTCGGCCTGCGCGCGCCCGACGACCCGCGCATCGTGGATACCGTCAAGGTGATCGACGCGCTGCTGAAGGTGGAGACGCCCAACGGCCCAGCCTGGCACCGCTACAACGACGACGGCTACGGCGAGCACGCCGATGGCGCGCCGTTCGACGGCACGGGTATTGGCCGCATCTGGCCCTTGCTCACCGGCGAGCGCGCGCACTACGAACTGGCCGCCGGACGGCACAACGCCGCGCTGGCGCTGCTGGCCGCGCTGGAGTCGTTCGCCAACGAGGGTGGTTTGCTGCCCGAACAGGTCTGGGACTCGCCCGACATCCCGGCGGCGGAACTCTACTGCGGGCGGCCCTCCGGCTCGGCCATGCCGCTGGTCTGGGCGCACGCCGAGTATGTCAAGCTGCGCCGCTCGCTGGCCGCCGGGCGGGTGTTCGATATGCCCGACGTGACGGTGCGGCGCTATCTGCCCACGCCGCCCGTCTCACCCTATGCCCTCTGGCGCTTCAACAATAAGGCCCGCACCATACCCGCGGGGAAGACGTTGCGCGTGGAAACGCGGGCCGCCGCCGTGATCCACTGGAGCGCCGACGGCTGGCAGACGGTCCACGACACCGCGACCCGCGACACGGGCCTGGGTATGCACCTGGCCGATCTACCTACCGCCGATCTTCCCACCGGGGCGACCGTCACGTTCACCTTCCGCTGGCCGCCCACCGACCGCTGGGAAGGGCGGGACTTCAGCGTGGGGGTGCAGTCCTAACCCCCGGCCTGGCGAGTGCTGAGTGCTGAGTGCTGAGTGCTGAGTAGTGTTTCCAGTCCTATTGTCACTCTGAGCGCAGCGAAGAGTCTCGTGCGGGTACAGGATGACGAGATGCTTCACTGCGTTCAGCATGACAAGGACGGCTGGAAGCAGTCCGGAGGGCTAGCGGTCGAGCCGTTGGGTGCCCGCGCCCCACTCGCGGCGCGGGCGCTTGAGGTAAAGCTGATGGTTCACCTTCATGCCCCCGCCGCCGTAGGCCGGTACGGCGGCGACCAGGTCCCAGCCCTCGGCGCCGAGGCGGTTCAGGACTTCTTGTTCGTCTGTGCGGCTGCGCGGTTCCGGGTAGTTCTTCACCATGAACGCCTCCTGGGTGTCTACGCGCTCCGCATAGAGGCTCAGATATTCCCACATGCTTTTGCTCCTCCTGTTTGTCTGCTCGTGAGGCCCGGTCTACTTTATGCTTACGCCCATCCCGTGGGCGACGTTACACCAGAACAACGGATCGTGGCTTAGTGCTACTTCCAGGCACCTGTTGGGGATCGCACACGCTAACGACCCACGAGTCCAGCGCGATGAATCGCGCAACTACGCACAACAGGGCGCTGGAAGCGGCATAGGCAATGGTTGATGCAGCGGCAAGGAGGGGATGCATGGAAGCGCTCAAGTGGTGGCAGCAGGCCGTGTTCTATCAGATCTATCCGCGCAGCTTTGCCGACGGCAACGGGGACGGGATCGGCGATTTCTCAGGGATGACCGGCAAGCTGGACTATTTGCGCGATCTGGGCGTGGACGCGCTCTGGCTGTCGCCCCATTATCCCTCGCCCTTCCTGGACTGTGGCTACGATATCTCCGATTACACCGGCGTGGGTCCGGAGTACGGCTCGCTCGACGATTTCACCACCTTCTTGCACGCGGCGCACGCCCGCGACATCCGCGTGATCCTCGACCTGGTGCTTAACCACACCTCCGATCAGCATCCCTGGTTTCAGGAGTCGCGGGCGAGCCGCGACAACCCGCGCCGCGATTGGTACATCTGGCGCGACGGCAAGGACGGTGGCCCGCCGAACAACTGGGTCTCGATCTTCGGCGGATCGGCCTGGGAGCGCGACCCACAGACCGGCCAGTACTATTATCACGCCTTCCTCAAAGAGCAGCCCGACCTCAACTGGCGCAACCCCGCCGTCAAGCGCGCCATGTGGGACATGGTGGGCTTCTGGCTCGACCAGGGCGTGGACGGCTTCCGGCTGGATGCCATCGCCACCATCTATGAACACCCTGACTTACCCGATCACCACCTGGCGCTGGGACCGGCGGGGATCCTGGACGCCAACGTGCTGACCAAGAAGGACTATGAACAACTGATGCGCTTCCAGACCCATCAGCCGGGCATCCACGAGTTGATGCGGGAACTCCGGGCGCTGGTGGATGAGTATCCGGGGGACAGGGTGCTGGTGGGCGAAGACGAGGACGTGGCCTACCACGGCAGCGGGGACGACGAACTGCACCTGTTGTTCAATTTTCCGCTGATGCAGACGGAGCGGTTGACGCCGGAGCATATCCGCGCTAACCAGGCCCTGCGCCTGGGCGAACTGCCGCCCGGCGCCTGGCCCTGTAACACGCTAGGCAACCATGACACGCCCCGCGTGTGGAGCCGCTACGGCGACGGTGTCCACGACGCGGCACTGGCGCGGCTGCACCTGGCGCTGGTGCTGCTGCTCAAGGGCACGCCGTTTCTGTATAACGGCGAGGAGATCGGCATGACCAACCTGGAGTTGACCGATCTGCGCCAGTTTCGCGATACGGCGGCCCTGCGGCAGTACCGGATGCTGACGGAGGATCGAGGGATGGCGCCGGCGGCGGCGCTGGCGGCGGTGGCGGCGACCACGCGGGACCGCTGCCGCAGCCCGTTGCAATGGAGCCGCACACCCAATGGCGGCTTCAGCCCGCCGGATGTCCAACCCTGGCTGCCCGCCAACCCCAACTACGCCGCGGGCGTCAACGTGGCCGATCAGCAGGACGATCCCCGCTCGCTGCTCAGCTTCTACCGGGATCTCTTACGTCTGCGTAAATCCACTCCGGCGCTGGTGGCGGGCGACTACCACGCGCTGCACGCCTGGAGCGCCGCGCACCTGGCCTTTTTGCGCCACGACGCCGCGACCGGCCAGACCTGCCTGGTGGTCCTCAACTTCACAGACGACGAGCAGCCGGTGTCCTTCGACCTGAGCGCCAAACAAGGGCGCCTGCTCTTCTCCAACCCGGCGCGCGGCGCCCAACCGCTCCTGCTCGACCGGCTGACCTTCGCTCCGTTCGAGATCTTCGTTGCCGAGTTGACGTGAGGCGTTGGCCGGCGGAAGTGAATAGCAGCGAGCTTGTGTGCCTGCATATAATGGGACATGGACTTTACTTCGAGTATGGTAGTCTGGCGTTATACTGAGGAAGAATGGGCCGCGTATGATGCACGTGAGTGGGCGCGTGATCGCCGGAAGGCCGGGACCGCGTTTGCGTTAGTGTGTGCCATTGCGGTGATCTTCGGGCTGATAATCGCTGCCATGTCCTATCCATCCGGGCCGGTCTGTTTTGGCTTAGCACCGCTCATCCTATGGGGGGTGCCGTTCGGTTGGATTTACCGCGCGGAGTACAAGAATGCCGCCGGTCTCCATCAGGCGCGTCTCGTTGGTCCTCGCCAGATTCGCATTACTCCTCAGGGGCTACATGTTGCCGGCGCCGTGGTTCCGCTGGCGCCGCGTATCCCGCTCTTCTCATTCGCTGGATTTCTATCGGAGTCGCCGTTGCAGGTGCATTGGATCGTCGTGACAAACGGGGCGCCCGCAGAGTTGTGTCTGCGTGGCTATCGGGGGCGGCGACGCGATGAGCTTTGCGTGCCGGTGCCACGGGGGCACGAAGCCGAGGCAGGACCAATAGCCGAATGGCTGCGCCACGAATTACTGCGGTCCCGCTAGCCGCGGGGCGGGCTTTCGGGCTATAATGGGCCTGCGCGAGCGACCCGGCTCGCGCGCTATCCGCCACGCCCGGCCGGGCAAGGACACGACCACTACATGCTGCGTACTGTGATGGCGACTCGCTATGTCACGCCGTTGCGCGAGGGCGGCTCGCTGCCCGCGATTGTCGAAGCCGACGACGACGGCACCTATGTGCTCAAGTTTCGCGGCGCCGGGCAGGGCGCCAAGGCGCTGATCGCCGAACTGGTGGCCGGA
>JAICKM010000033.1 GCA_025927935.1 Chloroflexia bacterium
AAATAAGCGAAATCTACTTCGTTTATCCCTCCAATCTGACACCTGCACGTCGGTTTTCACCACTGAGCCGCTGTCGTGTCCACTCGGTGCATTCCCTATTGGTCCCTCATCCCTTCACAGTCTTTCTTTACTTGACATAAAAGGTAAATCGGGCGCTCACCAGACTGCCCCACCTGCGGCGCTACACACCTTCAGACTTTGCTTCTCTCCGCTGCGCCTAGCTTGGATTCCTCCCTGATCCTGCTGCCTTCTGCGATAGCCAGCCACTGCTCTCTGGGCTTGTCGCACTGCGCCCCCATGCCCGAACACGTTGTTACTGTTCGGTCGCATGCCGGTTCAGGACTCGTGGTGGCTCCGCAACAGCGTTAAGTCGCATCCAAGACCTGGCTGACGGTTACCGCGAAGCCGGGTAGCAGCGCCGATGTCGCACTATCACCCCGTCCAAACACGCCGTGGGTGCCATACTGATCTCCTTGGAGCCCCAACACCGTGATCATCTCCGTTTGTGGATCGATAATCCAATATTCCGGAATACCGGCTTGCGCATAGTCGTGGCGCTTCACCACCGTGTCCGTTCGGGATCATCGGGACTGACGATCTCGACGACCAGATTCGCGCCAAGCCAATATGCGTTTTGTCCCCGCGGATCGTGGGCATCACGGACCACTAACAGATCCGGCTCACGGAATTTGCCCGAGCGGATCTGTAAGCGTAGCGGCGTATACAATACCTTCCCGCCTCGTGACTGGAGGAACGCCGTCAAGGCGAACAGCAGAAACTGCGAGATGCACTGGTGTTGGTCGGTGGGCTTTAGTCCCACCTCCAGTGTCCCGAACGACCAGCTAGGTGCCGATTGAGCGGACAAGGTCCTGGACCGGAATGCAGAAGCAGCTTGGTGTCTGAAAGGCACGCAAGACCCAGTAAGTGTGCGCGCACAATCTCGTTAGCGAACATTGCCGGGCGCGGAGTCTGCGGCCTGTCGCGCATCATCTAGTGGATAATAGGCAACCAGGATTGGCTATTAGCATCAAAGTGACGCGCAAACGAGGAGGACACTCCGATGACAGCTGGTGACAATGCGTGGATCCAGCACGTGGGATCCCAGAGTTCCACCATTGGCCGGTTTGTGTCAGCGTGGGAGTCGCTGCGCGGCTACACCGTGCCACAGTGGTACCGGGATGCCAAGTTCGGCATTTTCGTCCACTGGGGCGCCTACGCCGTTCCGGCGTTCGGCAATGAGTGGTATCCACGCAATATGTACCAGCAGGACCACGAGGAATACCGGCACCACCGCGCCACCTATGGGCCGCAGACCACCTTCGGCTACAAGGACTTCATCCCGCACTTCACCCGGGAACGTTTCGACGCCACAAACTGGGCCCGCCTCTTCAAGGAGGCGGGCGCGCGCTATGTCGTGCCAGTCGCCGAGCATCATGACGGCTTCGCGATGTATGACTGTTCGTTCTCGGAGTGGACGGCGGTGAAAATGGGGCCGCGGCGGGATGTGATCGGCGAACTGGATCAGGCGGTACGCCAGGCAGGGCTGGTCTTTGGGCTATCTAGCCATCGCGCCGAGCACTGGTGGTTCTTCGACGGCGGCCGCCATTTTCCATCCGATGTGCAAGATCCGCGCTGGGCCGGGCTCTATGGGCCGGCGCGGCCTAAAGACACCCAACCTGACGGCGCATTTCTTGCCGGCTGGCTGGCGCGGACGCAGGAACTGGTAGATAAATATCAGCCCCACCTGATCTACTTTGACTGGTGGATCGAGGAGCCGGGGTTCGCGCCGTATCTGCCCCAGTTCGCCGCCTATTACTACAATCGGGCGCGGGAATGGCAACGCGGCGTGGTGATCAATTACAAACACAGGGCTTTCCCCGAAGAAGCGGCTGTGCTCGATATCGAGCGCGGGCAACTGGCGGCGATCCGGCCGCTCTGCTGGCAGACCTGCACGGCCGTCGCCCGCAACTCCTGGGGGTACGTGGCGCAGCCGCACTACAAAATGCCGGGGGAGTTGATTGGCGACCTGGCCGACATTGTCAGCAAGAACGGCGCGCTCTTGCTGAATATCGGCCCGCGGGCCGATGGTACCATCCCCGACGAGGACACGGCGATCTTGCGCGCAATCGGCGGATGGTTGGCGGTCAACGGCGAGGCGATATACGAGACGCGGCCCTGGGAGACGTTTGGCGAAGGCCCCCGCCGATCGCGGAGCGCGCCTTCACGGACGCCCAGCGGCCCAACTTTACGAGCCGGGACTTTCGCTTCACCACACGGGAGAACGCGCTGTATGCGATCTGCCTGGGCGCGCCGGCGGGCGCCGTCACGATCGAGTCGCTCGGCACCGAGTCGTCCATCCCGGCGGAGCGCATTGTCACAATCGGCATGCTGGGATCGGCCGAGCCACTGGCCTGGCGGCAGGGCGCGGAGGGATTGACTATTCAGACGCCGACCCGGCCGCCAGACGATTACCCTTGCACGTTCAAGCTCACCCTCAAGGATGCTGTATGAGCTATACACGCAGGTGAAAATTAGTGCTGACTCCATATCGCGTGAGAGGTGCAGTGGCCATGTTTTGAAGTTCCTGATTTTGGTGCTTCACCTCTATGCAAGGCGGTTTTTAGCACTCTTCGGCTCAAATCGCAGGGCATAAATCAGGACCGCGCGCCCGCCGGGTACGCCCGCCCGGATCGCCTGCCTGCGCACGGCAGTCGTGACCACTCCGGCTGATTGCATCCACTAATGTTGCCCCGCTAGGTGTGCGTAGCGCTTACATCATCCCCGCGATTGCGGTCGGTGCCGGCGACAGGGACCTCGACCGCCTTTGCTCCGTTCTCGCGGTTGCCGAGACGGGGGCCCGTTTCTGGGCTGCTGTTGACATAACATACCGTAGCGTCACCTTTTGCCACTAAATCCTCTATATCCTGGGCTTACCTGATATGACATCATGAAGCCAGCGGCGGCGCCCCGGCCGTATTCAGGACGTCTCGATTGCGGATCCAGACGATCATTTCGCCAGGACCACGATTTGCCCACGCGTAGTACGGTATCCCCACGAACTCCTGCTTGATCAGAAGGTGCTGTCCCGCTTCCTCATGTGCAGGCCTGAGTGTGCGTCCTTTGACCACGACAACACCGCCGAGTAAATCAGGCACGAATTCCGCACTCAGCATCGCGCTGTCGGGCAACAGGAGATCGCGCACCTGTCCATTGGGGTTGTCGGGCCACTCGGCGCAGTAGACCAGTGGCCCGCGCTGCAGTGCCACTCTGCCCCGGTTGGCTACTACATCCTTGTGGGCAACTACGCGCCTGACCGGCATTGGCAGATGGAGTTCGATCACATCGCCAGAGTGCCACTGCCGAGTAAGGGTGCTGTAACCCGCATGGAGTACAAGGGCCACCAGCTTGCCGTTTACCTTGAGCGTAGGAACCTCATCTATGTGATCGGCATAGCGGTAGAGGTCACTGGGCAGCACTTGGTTCTGCGCCCAGCCGGGAATGCGCATCTTGATCGAAAACGTGGCCGGTCCGTCAAGGTCAACCGTTAGCCGCACCATGCCGTCCCAGGGATAGCGTGTCTCCTGCACAAGCCGCACCACACGAGAGTGGCCCAGGGCGATTTCCGCCTTGCCGGCCACGAACAGGTTGGCGTAGATTGTATCCTTCTGAGTTGCATAGACGTAACCCGGCAGCGAAGGCAGGAAACGCGTGATGTTGTCGGGGCAGCAGGCGCAGCCGAACCAGGGCTTGCGCTGATGCCCGCCATCGGACTCCAGTGGATTGTCATAAAAGAAGGATCTACCGTCGAGTGACACGCCTGAGATCAGGCCGTTATAGAGTGTCCGCTCGAGCACGTCGATGTACCGGGCCTCGCTGTGTAGTAGGAAGAGCCGATGATTCCAGAAGACGTTGCCGATCGCCGCACAGGTTTCGCAGTATGCGGTCATATTGGGAAGCTCATGCGGTCGGCCGAACGCTTCTCCTTCGTGCTTCGATCCGATGCCGCCAGTGATGTAGAGCTTCTTACCGACCACATCCTCCCAGATACGGTCAAGCGCTTCGATGTAGCTGCTCTCGCCCAGTACAGCCGCGACATCGGCCATACCCGAATACATATAGGTGGCACGCACCGCATGACCGACCGCCTCCGTCTGTTCGGTTACCGGCAAGTGCGACTGGTTGTACAGTTTGCCGCTGCCCTCCCAACCGTCCGGCCGCCGCTCGTCAAGCAGGAACTTGGCAAGCGCCAGGTAGCGCGCATCACCCGATGCACGGTAGAGCTTGACGAGCGCCATCTCGGTGATCTGATGTCCGGGCCAGATGGCCTGCTTGTCGGGGCCGAACGTGTGCTCAAGCAGATCGGCTGTCTTGAGAGCGATATCGAGCAAGCCGCGCTTGCCCGTTGCCTGCTCGTACGCCACAGCGGCCTCATAAAGGTGTCCCAGGTTGTATAGCTCGTGGCTGCCCTCGCGCTCCTTCTCCCAGCGTTGGCGACCTGCCCAGGGATGCGGGTGCTGGGGGTTGATCGTGCGGGCCGGATAAAGATAGCCGTCGGACTCCTGCGCGGTGGCAATTGCCGCGACCAGTTTATCAATGTAGGTCTCCAGGGCCGGATCCGGGTGGACCCGCAGGGTGTATGCGGCCCCTTCAATTATCTTGTATATGTCTGTCTCGTCGAAGGGGAAACCAGGCGGGGTCCGGTCGAGCGAAGGATCGCCCCTCAATGAGCGCGCCGCGCGATGGAAGAGATCTACGCGCCCGCTCCGTTCGCACTGCTGGAAGGTGAACGGGATGGTTACCGCACGATTGATCTCGACGCGCGGCGCCCAGAATATGTCCGCGCAATGAACGGCGGTGAAAGGCACGGGCTTGACAGGGTAATCGCGCGCGGCCAGCGCGCTTTGCTCGACGGATCTCATTGGGCGAGTATCACCTCTCTGGTTTGTGACACTGCTGCGTCGGTACGGCACGCCCGCAAATTGGCAATGACCAGCGGTTACGGCAGCACGTCCGAACGATTATATCTCTTGATTCCACGACAACATATGCAAGTCCACGTACCGGTATCTACCACGACGAACAGGTCCATGTGCGCCGCCCCAAACCGGATATGTTGTGACACCGGCGATTTTCATATTCTGCGATCAACGGTATCATTCCTCTTCCGACTTGTCTTCAGTGCTTTTGTTGCCACATCCGCTACCGAATGATCACCGACGGTCAGCACGGCAACCGACCGGGGTGGCAAGCGCATGGTCAACTCCCCACCTGCTAACGACAACCCTTCCAGGTGAGCAGGTTTCACGGCATCCGGTTGGCTGAACGTGTTGTGCGAATTCATGTCGGCTGCGGTCAGGATTCTTCCGGAGACCGCGCGGGTATCGCCTGCAGCACGTAACTCGATGGTTACCGCCGCCGCCGCGCGGCTATCGAGGTTGCATAAGGTGACATTGATCTTCGCCGCATCGTCTTGCGATGCCGAGACGCTTACCTGCGGCAAACGCTCGTCTCCGTGAGCGTACTCGGCACTCTCAACTGACGTTTCCAGCAGAGTAGCGTCCTGATGCACTTTGTACATATTGAAGACATGGTAAGTGGGGGTAAGAACCAACCTGTTGCCTTCGGTCAGCACCAGCGCCTGCAAGACGTTCACGGTCTGTGCAAGGTTCGCCATATGCACGCGGTCGCAGTGATTGTTGAAGATGTTCAGTGTCACTCCTGCAACCAGGGCGTCCCGCATTGTGTTCTGCTGATACAGAAAGTGCCGATTGGTGCCAGGCTCCACATCGTACCACGTGCCCCACTCGTCGACGATAATGCCGATGCGCTTATCCGGGTCATAACGATCCATGATCTGTCCATGTTTGCTGACCAGTTCGTCCATAACCAGCGCCTTTTTCATTGTGACAAACCACTCGTCTTCAGTGAAGTCGGTTGCGGATCCCTTATGCTCCCACGCACCAGGCACTGTATAGTAATGAAGGCTCAGTCCGTCCATCATGCCGGCGGCTTCACGCATGAGCACCTCCGTCCAGTGATAATCGAAGTCGCTGGCGCCGCAGGCGATCTTGTACAGTTTGTTCTGGCCGTAGTTGCGGGCGAACGTCTGGTAACGCCGATACACATCAGCATAATACTCGGGGCGCATATTGCCACCGCAGCCCCAGTTCTCATTTCCCACCCCGAAGAACCTTACCCGCCACGGTTCTTGGCGCCCGTTGCGGCTCCGCCAGTTGACCATCGGCGAATCCCCATCGGAGGTCATATACTCCACCCATTCCTGCATCTCCTGGACGGTGCCGCTGCCCACATTGCCCACGATGAATGGCTCGCAACCCAGTAGTTCGCACAGCCGCAGAAACTCATGGGTACCAAAGCTGTTGTCTTCGACCACACCACCCCAGTTGTTGTTCAACATGTACTTGCGCTCATCGCGCCCGCCGACACCGTCTTTCCAGTGGTACTCGTCGGCGAAACAGCCACCCGGCCAGCGCAGGACCGGCAGGCGGATCTGGCGAAGTGCCCCCAGAACGTCGTTGCGGATGCCGTCAGTGTTGGGAATAGCCGAGTCGGGCCCGACCCAGATCCCCTCGTAGATGCAACGTCCAAGATGCTCTGCGAAGTGACCGTAGATGTGGCGGCTGATAGGGCCCTTCTTCCGCGCGTCGTCAATATTGATCTTTGTTTGCTTCCCGGTCCAGTCCCCAGATTGTTCGTGAACCAGCGCGTTTGCAGATGCTACCAATGCCTGATCTCCTCTCTGCGGGTTAGTGGGCAAGAAAGTCTGGCTGCTGCTGTTGGTCGCGGTAGCTGACCGGTCCCGGAAACGGCCCGACATACTTAGAGTGGTGCGTTAAGTCCCGTCTCGGCCCTATAGCGCTGGACCACCATCCACCGCGTCCTGCATTCCTGGGAGGCGGTGTCGGCGCACAACGCCGCGAAGTCGTTCTCGAAAGCAAAAGTTCCCGTGTCGTGGGAGTTGCCTGCCCCGCCGGCGTGCGTTGCTGCGGCAGAGATAGCAGTTGGAAACGTAGGCCGGCCGTTGCTCGGCGGGTGCTTGCTCTACCTGCCTCGGCCAGGAGCGCGCCGTGCGCTGCGGCGACACCAGGCCCCGGCGCCGGTGATGGGGTTCGGGCGGCGATGAGGCGCAGCGAACATCGAAGTGCAGTCCATAGGCCGTATCCTCTGTTAAGATCGCGCCATCGTTAGCACAGGCCTGCATTGTGCGACCGCCGCGCTGATCTCCGCATCTTCGTCTTGTGTGACCGCTTCGACTAGCAGCGCCAGCAGATTTGCGCCCTGCTGGAACCATGGCGCCGGCAGATAGAGGGCATTGTTGTTTCCCCCCCGTAGCGGTGGCCGCCCGGCGGAGGGCAACCAGATGCGCCCCGCCCCATGTCCGTTGAAGAAGGCAGTCAGCTTGGCGTTGCGCCCGTCGAGATGCAAGGTCCAGCTTTCGCCGTCTGCTGCAAGCTCATCTACCGTAGCGAATAGCCATGCAACGCCCCCTGCCGGCAGGCGATACGGCAGACCAGCCACTCCGGCCAGGCCGGCGGCCTGGGTAGCAGCGGACCATAGCTCCTGCTCCCCGCCGCCACGCAAAGACCAGTTTGTGGCGCGCCGGCCTTCCAATAAGGTGACTTTGCCTGCGGATTCCCCATGCCAGCGCTCTATTGCGAGCGTGATCGTGGCTAGCGCGCCGGGACGGACGTGCTCCGTCAGGTTGACGAAGGGATTGAGCCGATTGACCAGCCCGCATGGCCGGTCGTTTACCCACACCTGCACCAGCGCCTCTGTTCCGGCGAATTGGAGCACCCAGCTATCAGCGGCTGGAGATAACCGCACCTCCTTGACGTAGAGGCCCTTGTCCGGGATCCTGGTCGTCTGCCATCCTCCCCAGGCGATCACCGGCGCGCTGTAGACCCCCGGGTCGCTGGGCGGCAGCGGTGTGCCGGGTTCGAGTCCTGGATACCAGCGCCAGTTGCCGCTGATCGATCGGCTGCTGGTGATCGCCGTGATCCCGGCCACCCCCTTTAAGGCCGTCAGGCGCAGGCCAGGGAGCCGCGAGTCGTCAAAATTGCTATGACCCCAGATTTCAGCACGGACTGCAAGCCTGCTGCGATGCGCGGCCGGGATGTTGCCGGCTGGTAATACGCAGCTCGCGCCACCTGGCACGACTGTCCCCTGGTAGCGGTCGCCCCAGTAGAGCGAGACCACGTCATCGGCTTCATGCAACAGGAATCCGCGAACTCGTCCCGCTTCAGACACTTCGATTTGCGCTTCGTACCAGCCGAAACCATGCCCGATGCCTGCCTCTTCCAATCGGATCGGCGTGTCGCCCAGCGCCACGGCTGCTCCGACCAGCGCCTGCGCTGCGTCGGCCGGCACCACGGCGGACCATTCACGAAGCGGTTGTACGGTTGCGGTCTCCGTGTCCTGTACACTCGGTTGATCGTCGATGAAAACAGGATCCCCCGGCGGGGTTACATCAAGCAGGTTCGCCGCGCGCTCAGGACTCAGGATCTGCACACGCAGGCTCTTGCCCGCGGCGACTTGGATGGTGGCCCGGCCCTGGTCTGGCGGATCGAAGCATAGGGTCAACCGGTCGCCGTCGCGATGGATCGCTATGCCCGTCGCCTCGATCGCGCAGACGCCCGGCAACACAAGCTCAACTTCACCGGCGCCGCTGAAGGCCAGCACGGCGTGCTCCGCGCCAAGTCGCATAGCGCACAATGCGGCAGTGGAATACGCGATGGCGGCGCCGACCAGCCAGGGGGCTAGCGGAAGATCGAACAGCACGAACGGGCAGCGATCCGGTTGCACCGTAAAGATGCTATGCGCCGGTAGATCCTTGCCCTGGTAACGCAGCCTGACCTGCCCGCGCTCCGTGCCAAGATTCGGCAGTGCCAGTAACAGCCCGCCGCCGGCCAACGCCAGCACGTGCGGCCCGTCCTCGACCAGGGCAAGTGCGGTCTCTATGGCGATGCCGTGCGCCGTAGTGGGAGTCGCCGCAGCCAGGGCCGACCCTAGCGCCCCGATCATCCGGCTCAAGCGGCGCGCTTCACTGATCTCGGCGCGGAGTTCGCCGTACGGGCCGATCATGCCGCCGAAGTCATAGTCGCTGCTCATGAAGGCAAGCGGATCGCCCCAGTTATTGATGCCGTTGGTGAATCCGAAATTGAAACCGGATGCCTGTAAGTACGGGCCTAACAGCTTCGCGCCGCTCGACAACAGGCGCCGCAGTAAAAAGTGCGCGCGATTCGTTTCGGTTACGATCAGCGGCCAGCCCTGGGCGTTTAGCAGAGCCTGGTATGGCGCTACACGCGCCTCGACGCCAGGATCGCGGTCGTCCGGATAGAAATTGCATGCCGGCACGATGCCCGGCGTATTGCCGGTAGCACCGTGGATATCGCCCTGGCCGGCACAGGCAATCAACGGCACCTGGATAGAGTGGGCCAAGGCCATCTCGCGCAAGGCTTCCAGGTAGCCGCGTGGGTCGCGGCAATCGTAGAAGTCGAGCTCATTTTCAAGCTGGAGCGCGATCACGGTTCCCGCGGTTCCAAGCTGGAATTGACTAATGATCGGCAGAATCTGGTCAAACCAGCGCGTAACATGGCGCAGATAGCCCGCATCGTTGTCGCGCAGCCGTATATCCCGCTCTGCCAGTAGATACGCTGGTAAACCACCACCGTCCCACTCCGAGCAGATATATGGGCCGGGCCGCGCCAGCACCCACAGGCCCTCCTCGGCGGCAAGCTGCAGGAATGCCGCTATATCGCGCTCGCCGCCGAAATCCCAGCGGCCCTGCGCTGACTCGTGGTTGTTCCAGGGCATATATACGTCGATGCAGTTGTAGCCGGCATCGCGGATCGCCCGCATCCGTTGGCGCCACAGGCCACGCGGAATGCGGAAGTAGAACAGGGAACTGCAAAGCACGATCTTCGGCTGTCCGTCGATCAGGATGTGCCCCTCTTCAAAACGGACACGCCTGGTTTCGTTACCGTACAGCATTGCTAATGCTCCTCTAAACAAGTGATAGCTGCGGTCGCTGCGGGCCGGTAGGGCGGCGCCCGGTGGCATGAACGGTTCCGTAACGACCGCAAATGATGCAGCGGTGATTGGCTCGGTTCCTGACGGGGGCATGTAATCCTTGGGTTGACGCGGCGCCCGGCGGCCAGGGGGCAGCACTCCTAGGTCGCAGGTGGGACTAGCGCACAAGGCTGGTGAGCCAGCACATGGCCGCTAGGGAGCGATCTCTAGGTCGACAAGCTGGTATGCGCTCCGATTTAGGGCCCCGGACTCCCAGATCAACCAGATCGCATACGCATTGCGCTGCGTCGGCGCGCAGCCGGTATAAGGCGGACAGCTCCCGTTCCAGGTGCTGTAGCCGACCAAGCGCAGCGATCCGATTGCGCCGTCAATCCGCGGTGGCGTGATCGCGCCACCGCGCAGGCCGATCGTGCCAAGCGAACAAGATAGGACCGTGATCAGCAGGATGGCGGCGGCGATTGCGGCGCAGCCGCTCGTCCAGCGGATTGGCCGATCCGGCACCGGAGATCGCTCGTCGCCCGCTGATCGCCTCGCCATTACTTGATACCGCTTGTCGCGACACCCTCCACAATATAGCGCTGGGCCAGGATGAACAGCACGATCAGTGGCAGCACCGCGATGGCGGCGCCCATGAACAGCGCGGGCAGATTGATCGTCTGCGCAGTCAGGAAGGTCGAAAGCACGACCTGCACCGTCCACCAGTCGGATGTCTGACCGATGATCAGCGGCCACAGGAACGAATTCCAGCTATTAATGAAGCCGATGATCGCCAGCGATGCCAGGATCGCGAACGAGTTGGGCAGTACGATGCGCTGGTAAATCCCCCAATAGCCCAGGCCGTCAAGCCGGGCCGCCTCCTCAAGCTCGTGTGGGAAATTCAGGTAGAACTGCCGGAAAAGGAAGGCGGCGAAGGTGCTGAACAGGCCCGGCACGATCAAGCCTTGTAGCGTGTTCACCCAGCCGAGCGAGGACACCAGCACGAACAACGGCACGAACGTCACCGCGCCCGGGATCATCAGGGTGATCAGCATCGCATAGAAGACCTGGTTGGCCCACCGATATGGTATGCGCGCCAGGCCATAGCCGGCCAGTGAAGCGATGAAGATCTGCCCTATGGTTTGGATCGTGGCGACGGCGGCGGAGGTGAATAGGCCGTGCGCCATTGGCGCGAGTGGGTCGTTAAAGATGGCCTGAATATTCTCCAGGTGCGGCGGGTTGGGCAGCCAGGTCCAGGTGAAGGAGAGAATCTGCGGTTGAGTCAGGAGAGCATTCCTGAAAATTAGATAGAACGGTGTCAGGAATAGCACCGACAGCACAACCAGCGCCGCATAGCAGGCCACTGTACCGATCTTGATGCGCGGGCGGTGAGCAGCGGGAAGCTGCGGCGATTGGACCGTGGGCGTGGCAACAGACATCGGGCACCCCTTTCTGCTTTACATCAAGCTACTACGCTAATCGCACTCCACGGTGAGCGTTTCAGTGGCGGTCGCCCTGGCCAAAGCCGACGATGCGCCCCTGTAGCACGGTGAAGACGATGATAATGGCCGCCAGGATAAACGCGCCGGCCGAGCCGCGCCCGAAATCCTGATTGGAGATCGACACCTGATAAAGATAAACCAGCGGCGGGCGGGCCAGGTTAAGATTACTCGATGCTGATCCGCCGCCGGCCAGGATATTGTAGAACTCATCGAACGCCTGGAATGCCGCGATCAGGTTCAGCAGCACCACGGCGACTGTGGTGTTCCGCAGCAACGGGAAGGTGATATGGCGGAAGGTCGTCCAACCGCCCGACGCCCCGTCGACATAGGCCGCCTCGTAGAGCATCTGTGGGATCTCCTGCAGGCCGGCCAAAAATAGGATCATATAGAACCCGACCTGGAGCCAGAGGCGGACCGTCACCAGCACCACCCAATACCACGACTGGCCCGCGCTGATCCAGACAATCGGATCAAAGCCAAAGATGTGGAGTATCTGGTTCGCAACGCCGAAGGGTAAGCCATTAAAGATATTCAACTTCCAGAGGAGCGAGGCGACCACGTACGAACAGGCCGTGGGGATGAAAAAGACCGAGCGGAAGAATGCCTGTCCATGTTTGGCGCTGTTGACCAGCAACGCCAGCCCGAGCGCAAACGCGGTCGTAGTCGGGACGATGAAGATGGCGAACAACAGAAAGGTGGTTAGCGACTGTTGGAAGGCAGGATTCTGGATCATCGAGAGGTAGTTATCCAGCCCAACGAAGATAGTCGGCGTTACCGTGTTGCGCGCCTGAAAGAAGCTTAGGACGAAACCCCAGATGATGGGGATATAGGTGAATACAACGAGGCCGAGAAAAAGCGGGCCGACGAAGCCCCAGAATGCCAGCGTCGTTTGCCAACGCCGGCGCCGGCTGGCGGCTGCACTCGCCGCCTGTGCGGTGGTGGATAGGGCAGTCTCCATTTCCATGCTCCTCCTTGGAACTAGGTGGGACGCACCGATATCGATGACGCGGCCGTTTTGAGGATGGACGATGGCTCGCCCGGGAGCTTACCATCGTCCATTGTCAGAGCTGGTTGGCTACATTCATAGTGGGTATGCCAGGGCGCGGCAGCAGCGCTTACTGCTTGGCTAGCTCGGAGTTGACAGTAGCTTCGGCTTTGCCCAACTCGGTCTTGACATCCGCCCCCTTGGTAAGGATATTGGTAACCGCGTCGTTATAGGCCGTGTTCATCGCGTTGCTCCACAGCGGGTTGGACGGGATGCCATACTTGTCGAGCATAGCGACCGCTTCCTTGGCCGGGCCGGCTTGCAGCTTCGTAGCTGCGGTTGCCGCGCTGTTCCGCGGGGGCACATGGAAGCCGTAGGAGGTTGACCAGTCCGCCTGGTCGGCGGTGTTCTGGATCCAGAGCCACTGCACGAACTTTTTCGCCTCCTCGACGTGCTTGCCCTTACCGTTGACGAATTCGGTCCAACCGCCGCGGAAGGTTGCCGGGGTGCCCTTGCCGGTGGCGATCTGCGGCCAGGGGATAACGCCGAAATCGTCGCCGATGGCCTTCTGGATGCCGGGCATCGCCCACAACCCCGTCCATTGCATCGCCGCCAGGCCACTGGTGAAGGATGTCGGGTCCCACCAGTCGGTCGGCGAGCCATTGAGGATACCCTTGCTGTGCGCCGTCAACCACTGCTGGGCCTGAGTGAAGGCGGCAACGGTGTCGGCGTTGTTGAAGTCAGGCTTGCCGTCCTTGAGGTAATCATGGCCCGCCGACCATAGGATCTCGGACGCCAGCACGCCGACGCCGCCGTCGTTACCCATGAACATGCCCTTGACCTGGCCGCTGCTCAGCTTGTCGATCGCCGCGCCCAGTTCCTCCAGCGTGGTCGGCGGTTGAATCCCGGCCGCGCTCAGCAGGCTTTTACGATAGTAGATCATGCCCATGTCGTTGATCATCTTGACGCCGTAAATCTTGCCCTGGTAGCTATTCGCGGTTAGACCGATCTTGTTGAAATCGCTCAGGGTGTCGCCGTAAATATCGTCGAGCGCCACGACCTGGCCCGACTTGACCATATCCGGAGTGAGCGCGCTCTGCTCGTATACGTCCGGGGCATCGGATCCCAGCAGCGCGGCGTTCAGCTCCGTGCCATAGTCGCCGGGCTTCCAAACCATGTTGATTTTGACGTTGGGGTTGACCTTCGTGTATTCGTCAGCATAGCGCTGGGCCGCCTGCTGCGTCCCCTCTTCGCCGTACTGGTGGTACCATTGGGTGAGGACGATTTGTGTGCCGCTGCCGCTCGCACTCGTACCGGTAGTGGCGGCGGCTCCACCCGCCGCCGGGGCGGTCGTGGCCGCCGGCTCCGACCCACAGGCGCTCAAGACCAGGCTGAACAGCAGCATGAGGGCCAGCAGGCTGGCCCGCGAATTCCACTGGAGTCCTTTCGACGACGTACTCATCTTAGTACACCCTCCTCCTCAGATATCGCTGGCGTAACGATTAGAGAATAGATCGTGGCCGCAGTACCAAGGTTCTATCGGCCTCCGCGTTCTGCCCGGCGCCGGACAGAGTGCCTCATGATTGAGCAGCAGTTGGAGTCGAGGCGACGCTTGACGACGGGTTGATCAGGCCCGCTATCGCCGTCCCCCTCTCCGCGCTGCTTAGGAAGCCCGTGAGAGCAAAAGTCGCCGCGCCTACACTGACCGGGTTATAGCGCAGCTGGCAGATCTGGATGGTCGTGGCCTCGAGTGCCCGCCTGAGCACGTAGCGCGGCACTACCCGGTTCAATTCCGGCAGCAGGTATGCGCCTAGCTTGTCGCTCACCCAGCCACCTATAACAACCACTTGCGGGTTGAACATATTGATCAGGTTGGCGATCGCCGGGCCGAGATAGCGCACCGCTTCCCCCAGCACCTGCCGGGCAACCGGATCATCCCTGTGCAATGCATCGGCGAGCGCGGTAATGGTGGCTGTCTGATCATCTTGCTGCAGCAGCGAGCTTTGTGGCGCGATCTCCCGGATCATGCGGATGATGCCAGGTGCGCCGATGTACGCCTCGACACAGCCATGACTGCCGCAGCGGCATTCCCACCCATCGATGGCGATGTTTGTGTGGCCCCACTCGCCGGCACAATTGCTGGCGCCGCGATACAGGGCGCCATCGACCACCACCCCGGCGCCCACACCTGTGCCCAGGTTTACGGCCACCAGATTGGCGGCGCCGCGTCCGGAGCCAAACCAAAGCTCGGCGAGCGCCAGCGCCTTGAGCGGGTTGTCCAGGTAGATGCGCAGGTCGATCTGCTCTTTGAGCATCGCCAGCAGGGGAACATCATGCCAGCCCCAATTGGGAGCAAAGATCGAAACCCCGGAGCGCGGATCGACCGGACCCGGCATACTGACCCCTACGCCCAGAACCTTCTCCTGCGGTACCCGCAGCTGTTCCAGCAACTCATCCAGCCCGTTCGTGATGTGGGCGGCGATCTGCGCCGGACGGTTTTCCGCGCTGTTTAGCGCGTGTTGCGTCGCATGGCATAAGTTAAGACCCAGGTCGAAGAGGTCAAAATGGATGTATGTCTCGGCCACATCGATGCCGACAAGGTAGCCGTTCGTAGTATGAGCCGTCAGGATCGCCCGTGGGCGCCCACCCTGCGACTCCTCAAAGCCCGACTCGATGACGATGCCATAGTTCAGCAGATCAGTAACCACGTTGGCTACCGTAGCCGTACTCAATCCAGTTTCCTCGGCGATCTGCTGGCGGCTGATCGACCCAGTCGCGTAGATACTTTTCAGTACACTCAACTGGTTGCTGCGACGGATATCGCGTGTCGACTGTTTGCGCATAATTATGTACCTGTAAGCGCAAGCACAAAGCGCTCTTCTAGTCTGGGGGAGTATGCAGGGCGGTCCGGCGCTTTTCTTGGACTTATTCTATCAGTTATTTTAACTCTTGTCAATACTTTAATCGGACTGGTTTTGCGTTCGTAGCTCCTAGTCATAGGTGAAGCAAGCCTCATCGCCAACGCTTGTAGTGACGGATGGGACTAATATGGCCCGCGCTCCAACTCAGCGGCCGGTTTCTTTTCCTCGCACTGCGCAGTGCGCCGGCGCACTGAGATCAGATCCGCCGAGCAGGTGGTTATCACGTACCGCTAGTGTGGGGTAGAGGTAAGTTGCGCATTGTTTTCATGGCTGATCTCTCTGTGAATAACCGTAGCGATTCCATTTTTCCCGAGGGCTATTGACAACAGTTAGAATAAGTCCTAGAATAAAGTTAACATCTTATAGTGCATGTGTGTTAAGCCGTTGTATGTTCTTTCGATAGCCGGACAGGAGCGATGCTGGGTCAGAGAGGAGGCTAGCACGCACATGAGGTTTAGCGGGGTTGCCGGCTTGCACCAAACGCCGGCAGACTGGCTCACGCAGCAGGACGTTCTCCCGCTCACCACACAGCGATGAATCCGCTTTCTGATAATGAACTGCGTACCCGCGCCGATCTGCAGCAGGCCGTGCGTGACCTATTCGGACCCCTGAAGCCTTATTTCAGTCCCGACGGGGCGCGCGTGAGACGGGGCCATACTGGGGCGCTATTCGATAATCACGCCGCCGAGTTGGAAGGCTTCGCCCGCCCGCTGTGGGGTATAGTACCGCTGGCAGCCGGTGGTGGCTGGTTTGCGGACTGGGCGCTATATCGGCGTGGACTAGCTAGCGGCAGCAATCCCCGGCACCCGGAGTATTGGGGCGAGCCGCGGGATAGCGATCAGCGCCTGGTAGAGATGGCGTCCTTCGGACTGGCTTTGCTGCTCGTACCGCACGAGTTCTGGGAGCCGCTCGATGACCAGACGCGCCGGCAGTTGGCCGCCTGGCTGGCGACGATCAATAGGCGCAAAACGCCCGACAACAACTGGCTGCTCTTCCGTGGGATTGTGAACCTGGGATTGGCCGGCGTGGGCGCCGCGCACGACGCGGCCGCAATGCACGCCGCGCTCGACCGGGTGGAAGAATTCTACGTCGGCGCTGGCTGGTATGCGGATGGCCCAACGGTACAGCGCGACTATTACGTTCCCTTCGTCATTCATTTCAACAGCCTGATCTATGCCAAACTGGCCGCGGACCGCGATCCAGCGCGGTGCGCGCGATTCCGCGAACGTGGCGCCGAATTCGCGCAGCACTTTGTTCATTGGTTTGACGCCGGTGGCGCTGCGCTACCGTTTGGCCGCAGCTTGGCCTACCGCTTCGCGCAGGGCGCCTTCTGGGGTGCGCTGGCCTTCGCGGACGTCGAGGCCTTGCCCTGGGGCGTGATCAAAGGGTTGGCCCTGCGCCACCTGCGCTGGTGGCGCCGGCAGCCGATTTTCGAGGCTGACAGGACGCTCTCTATCGGCTACACCTACCCCAACCTGAACATGGCCGAGCAATACAACTCGCCCAACTCACCCTACCTGGCGCTGAAGTTCTTTCTGCCCCTGGCCCTGCCTGAAGAGCACCCGTTCTGGCAGGCCGCCGAGGCGCCGCTGCCGGAGCTTCCGCCGGTGCACCAGCAGCCCGAAGCGTTCATGACTTTCTACCGCGACCGCGCCGGCCACAATGTCGTGGCGTTGACCAGCGGCCAATACGAGCCCTGGATCCGCCATGCCGGCGAGAAATACGCCAAGTTTGCCTACTCGACCGCGTTCGGCTTCAGCGTCCCGGTCGGACGGCGCGGCTTAAACCAGGCCGCAGCCGATAGCATGCTGGCCTTGAGTGATGATGGCGAGTACTATCGCGTGCGCGAGCGATCTGTCGAGACCGGGAATGAGCACGATGCGCTCTATTCGCGCTGGCGCCCCATCCCCGGCGTGGAGGTGGAGACCTGGCTGATCGCCCGCCCGCCGTGGCACATCCGGATCCACCACCTGCGCACCGACCGGCCCCTCTGGAGCGCCGAGGGCGGATTCGCGCTCGACCGCAGCGGCGATGATCCGATCACCCAGGCCGGTGCGGAGCAGGCCGAGGCAGGCGTAGCCAGCGTGCGTTACCCGGCCGGCGGCAGCGGCCTGCGCGACTTGCTGGGCCGGCGCAGCGGGCGTGTGTTGCGCGTAGATCCGAATACAAACTTGCTTGCACCCCGCACTGTCCTGCCAACCTTAATCGCCGAGCACGCGCCGGGTGAGTACTGGCTCGCGTGCGCCGTGCTGGCCGAGCCAAGTGCCCCCCATTGGGATAAGTCCTGGGCGCAGCCCCCGGCTCTGCCGGACTGGCTGCACATTAGGCTCGGCGGCGTGGGTCCGGAGTCGTGAGATCCGCGCCGATCTAGCGCCTCCCAGTATGGAACTAGCGTAGCGGAGGAATATCGATGCTCTATCCACAGTCGAACCCCTGGCGTCAATATATTGATCTGTCCGGCTTCTGGGATTTCCGCTTCGATGACCAGGGCGGGGGCGAGTCGGCGGGCTGGACCGCCGGCTTTGATGGTCGCCCGATTGCTGTCCCGGCGAGCTGGAACGACCAGTTCGAGGATCACCGCGAGTATTTAGGCCCGGCCTGGTACCAGACCCGCTTCGATCGACCTTGGGGCTGGGAGGAACGGCGCGTCTATCTGCGCTTCAGCTCGGTCAACTACCTCGCCGATGTCTGGCTAAACGGTGTCAGGCTGGGCCGGCACGAGGGCGGCCATCTGCCCTTCGAGTTCGACGTGACCGCGCACCTGCGTCCGGAGGGCAATCAGCTGGTAGTGCGTGTCGAGGGCGAGCTGGCGCCTGACCGGGTGCCGCCCGGCAACATTCCATCTAATCCACTGGATACCTTTGTGACCTCAAACTATCCGGATACGTCATTCGACTTTTTCCCCTTCTGTGGCATCCAACGCCCCGTGCTGCTGTATGCCACACCGCATGAGGCGATCACCGACGTGACTGTTGTCACCACCATCGGCGGCAGTAGCGGCCATGTCGCGGTCCGGGTCAACCGATCGGGTAAAGAAGCCGCCACGGCGCGCCTGCATCTGCGCGGTCATGGCGCCGACATCGCCGGCGAGGCGGCATTTACGGGAGACACGGCGGAGACGACATTGACTGTTCCCGATGCGGCCCTCTGGGCGCCCGGCGCGCCCAACCTGTATGCCTTGACGATTGACCTGCACAGCGGGGATGCCACCGTTGACCGCTATGCGCTCGCCATCGGCATCCGGACCATCGCCGTTGGCGGCAACCAGTTGCTGTTGAACGGCCGGCCGATCAAGTTGACAGGCTTCGGTCGCCATGAGGACTTTCCGATCGCCGGGCGCGGCCTGGTGCCGGCAGTGATCGTGAAGGATTACGCGCTGCTGGATTGGATCGGGGCCAATTCATTCCGCACCAGCCACTATCCCTACTCGGAACAGATGATGGACCTGGCCGACCGCCTGGGCTTTCTGGTGATCGATGAAACGCCCGCGGTGGGCCTCTTTTTCGGCCAGGAGGGTCTGGAGCGCCGGCGCACGCTCTGCGTGCAGTACACCGAGGACCTGATCGCCCGCGATAAGAACCATCCCTGCGTGATCATGTGGAGCCTGGCGAATGAGCCGCACTCCACGCGCCCGCCCGCCGTCCCGTTCTTCCGCGAACTATATGACATGGCGAAGTCGCGCGATTCGACCCGGCCAATCACGCTGGTCAATCTCCAGGGCGTCCACGACGAGTCGTTCGCGTTCTACGACGTGGTGTGCCTCAACCGCTACAACGGCTGGTACGTTAACGCGGGGCAGTTGGAGGCAGGGTTTGCCGCGCTCTCCGCGGAACTTGATG